>JBCDDV010000497.1:0-3387 GCA_039180145.1 Cyanobacteria bacterium P01_G01_bin.49
ATCCAGGCAAAAGCCCTCAAATCGGGAGCATCTGAGTCTTTAGTAGCTGATGCTACCACCGAATTTGTCACTGACTTCGCTTTAATTGCTTTAAAAGCGTAGTCAGTGACAAATTCGGTGGTAGCATCAGCTACTAAAGACTCAGATGCTCCCGATTTGAGGGCTTTTGCCTGGATAGGGCCGAGTTCATCCCCTTGTCCCAAGTCAGCAGCTAAGGTGATAACTTCACTTACTCCCCATTCATTCTTGAGGTAGGGAATACACACTGAGGTATCAACACCCCCAGAATAGGCAAGAACGACTTTATTAGCACGACCCATAAAATTTCATCTCTAGCATACAACTAATGGGTTATTGTACTTTAGACAACAGCCTTAAGTCATTAAGAAGCGTCAAGAATACAGAACATTTTTTTGATTGTGAATACTTTCTAAAAATTGCAATCTATCCTCAGATAGATTAGGATAATGAGAGAAGATTTCTTAATCACCAGAACAGTTAGAAATAGTGATCATCTATCCAGTCAAAGACGTGTTCTAATTGTTCTTTAGTGACTAAACCGTACTGCCAAAGAACCATCGGGAAATGATGGGGCATCGCTTGCTCATCTCGTAAAGCGAGTCCAATAGACTCGGCAGGTATGGCTAAGTCTTGCTGTAAAAAGTCGATAAATTGTGGTGAGATAAGATTCATGATTAAAACAGTGTTAAGAGCAATTGAAAAAAAATATAAGGTTAGTTTGGAAAAATCAACCCAGTTATATTAAACAAACTCATTGTGTCAACAGTGTGTCAGCAATGTGTAAAGGTAGTGACAATTTTTGAATTGAACCTAATTCTCTTATTTCTCTAGAATTTGGCTACATATAGCAATTCTCGGACTCATGGGGTACAGAGAAATACATTTGTATTAAATAAGGCGGTGATCCCTAAAGTTCAAAAGCTGTGGGGATTGACTGGTCGTAGATCTGACCGATTGGAACACAATCGAAAAAAGTAAGTACGATGACGAAAAAAACCAAGAAAGAGAAAATTAATTAATGCCGCCTAGGTCGCTTGATTTGAGAGAGAAAATTGTAGGAGTATATGAAAATGACAATTATATTCCTGGCTGAATGTGGAAACAAACAACAGGCTGAACTTTTTTCTCAACATTTTGACGCAGTTTCTTGGACTTTGAAAAACGGTAATATTGAGTCTCAATGTTATGCAGAGATTAAGCAAGACTTTGAGGGCAACTGGTGGTGTAGCTTGTCTGTAAATACTGTAAACTGGATTCCTGTTAACAGGCAAGAAGCTAACTATCGATATTGTCAGGCAGGTGGGCAGTGCTGACTATTACCTAGAAAAGTCCCCAAACTTTTGCTCTTTAAAGCCAATGTTAGAATTGCCGCACTGTATAACAACGCCCATGGACACTGATCGCCGTTCGGTTTTCGTGATCGCTGCCATTGCACCTCATGAGTTCAAGAAACGTTATATTATCGATCAAGAAGTCTAGAAAAATGGTTAGACCCCACACTTCTTGAAGGCACTATCCTATAGTTAAGAAAAAGAATTTTGAGTAACGCTTTTATGAAAATCCGACTAGCAATTTTGGGGGTTGGACGCTGGGGAAGACATATCGTCCGTAATTTTTTAGCTCATCCTGATGCAGAAGTTGTGGCGATCGCTGATCTTGTTGCTGATAATTTAACGGCAATCAAAGAGCAGTTTTCCCTTGATGATCAGTCAATTTTGTTAACCTCGGATTGGCAAACCATTAAGCAGAAAGTTAGCTTAGATGCGATTACGGTAGTTACACCAGCCGCTACTCATTACTCGCTGATTAAAGACGCGTTACAGTCAGGTTATCATGTCTTAGCAGAAAAACCTTTAACCCTTGATCCAGCAGAGTGTTTAGAATTAACCCATCTCGCGCAACAACAACAGCGACAGTTAATGGTGGATCATACCTATTTATTTCATCCTGCGGTTATTCAGGGACACTCTATCATCAGAGCAGGAAAATTAGGAAAACTGCGCTATGCTTATGCTAGTCGCACCCATCTAGGCCCTGTTCGCCAGGATGTCGATGCACTCTGGGATTTAGCGATTCACGATATTGCTATTTTTAATCACTGGTTGGGTCAATTTCCTGAAAAAGTACAAGCACAAGGAGAGGTTTGGTTACAATCGGATCACCAAACTAATCTCTCTCCTCAAGGCTTAGCTGATGTGATTTGGGTAACCCTATTTTATCCTAATGGATTTCAAGCGAAGATCCATTTATGTTGGTGCAATCCTGATAAACAGCGCAAACTCTGTGTTGTGGGAAGCCAAGGTACATTAATTTTTGATGAAATGTCTATTGATGAACCCTTAACTCTACAAAAAGGTTATTTAGACACCCAAGGGGAAAAATTTGTCCCTCAAGGACAAGGCAAAGAATTGATTACGCTTGAAAAAGCAGAACCACTCAAAGCAGTTTGCAGCCAATTTTTAGAAAGTATTCAAACCAATCGTTCTTGTACAGTCTCTTCCGGGTTAGTTGCCACTCAATTAGTACAAATTTTAACCTGTTTAAGTGTTTCGATGAAACAGGGTGGGAAGGTAATTAACCTGAGTTCGGGATAAGAAAAATAAATTCATGGGGAGTTTATTTATTGAGTATGATTACTTTTGATCAAACCCCTTTTTTATAGAACTTTGCAAGCCTCTTATCTTTTTTTGTTTTGTATAGAAGTTTTAGTTATATGAAGCCACAAAGCTTGACATAGTATCAATAGTAATACTAATATGAGATGAAAGCCTAAGTGTATGGCACAGATAAAAAAACTCGTTGAACGCTTAAGGAACAATCCTAAGAATGTCAAATTTAGTGATTTAGTAAAGGTTTGTAATCATTACTTTGGAGAACCGAGACAGCAAGGAACGAGTCACTGTATCTATAAAACACCCTGGCCTGGAGATCCGCGTGTCAATATTCAAGAAAAAAACGGAAAGAGTAAACCCTATCAAGTTAAGCAGGTTTTAGCTGCTATTGACAAAATTGAGGAAATGGAAAATGGTTAACTACAATCACTATAGCTATAGAGTTACTTGGTCAGTTGAAGACGAAGAATTCGTAGGACTATGCGCTGAGTATCCTAGTCTGTCTTATCTTGATGAAGATCGTCATGCTGCACTTGAAGGTATTACAAACTTAGTGAAAGATATCGTAGCTGATATGGAAGCTAATAATGAAAAAGTGCCAGAACCCATTGCCGAAAAAAGCTACAGTGGGAAATTTCAGGTGCGTATTACACCAGATCTTCATCGTAAGCTAGCTATAGAGGCAGCAGAAGAAAATGTAAGCTTAAATCGTTATGTAACCCATAAACTTGCATGCTAATTTTCATCGGGTAAG
>JBCDDV010000498.1:0-3378 GCA_039180145.1 Cyanobacteria bacterium P01_G01_bin.49
ATAATTATGAGGGTTATTGGGATTTTCTTTAATTTTCTGAGTAGCAATCTCAACCACTTTTTGATAATCGGCCATCGCTTTGTCTTGATTTTTGGCTATCTCAAAGCATAAGGCCCTAGAATTATAGAATTGAGGATCGTCAGGCTGAATTTCAATTGCTTTGTTAAAGTCAGCCAAGGCAGCCGAAGTGCAGGATTTTTGGGAAATCGACAGAGCTAATCCTCTAAAATGGTAATTGAACGCATTATTCGGTGCTAATTCAATCAGTTTGTTATATCCTGCGATCGCCTCATCCACATTTCCTAGCTTCCAATGAGCATTAGAGATCTGCTGATAAACCTCAACAATCGTAAGTGCATAGGGATCAACATTATTAGTTTCTTGATCGCCTGGGAAAAATTTGTCAAGAATTTCCGTCGAAATAGCAATGACTTCTTGATAGTCTTCCATTTTCAAGAGAATAAATGCCTTAGCCTGCCATCCATTAACATAATCAGGATCGAGTTCAATAGCTTTTTCGGCATCCTTTAGAGCCATAACTGGATTTGATTCCATCAGAGCAAATGCTCTTGAGATGTAGGGATTACTCAAATTGGGTTGTAGTTGAATGGCTTTGGTATAATCAGCGATCTCTCCTTGCTCATCTCCCCAATTTGAGCGAGCAATTCCTCGTAAAAGGTAAGATTTGGCATTTGGTTTCAGTTTAATGGCTTTTGTATAAGCCTTTTCTGCTTCAGGATCTCGCTCTGCAAACGCCAAAATTGATCCCTGCAAAGCGTAGGATTTCGGTTCTTGGGGTTGATCTTGGATCGTTTTCTCTAAAGCAGCCAAAGCCTCTGAATATTTGTCTAAATTCATTAAAGCGACTGCTTGCCAATACCAACCGAGATTAAAATCTGGCTCAATTTCTGTGGCTTTTTCAAACGCGGCGAGAGCTTCTTGATATTGACCAATTTCATCGCTAAATAATGCCCGCCCCTTAGCGTAATAAGCTTGATAAAACTGAGGATTGCGTTTAATCGCTTCATTATAGGCTTTTAAGGCTGTTTCATTTTGAGCCATCCTAGTTTGGGATCTACCGTAGTTGAACCAGTCAACAGCACTAGATGACTTTGTGGGAGTTGTTTCGGTGAAGACACTTTCGAGAACTTGGTTAACCCGTTCACTAGATAAGGGTTGGGGTGCTTTCGTTTCGACTTTGAACCATTGAGCGTTTAAATTACCTTTTTGTATCTGTCCTAAAAAGGTTTTAATGGGAACCCCTAAACTATTACCCAAATAAAGCACTTCTTCTGACCCTTCTTTTTGACGAACTTCTTCATGTTCTGCTCCCGCATTAATGCCAATGACGCGCCCCTGTTGATCTAATACGGCTCCTCCACTCATTCCTGGTAAAGATAGCGCGTTGTACACCAATTCCATGCCAGTGGAGAGGGAATATTGGTCTTTTGTGGCGGCGAGATTTTCGTATTCAGGAACAGCTATCCCTGACGTAAATCTCCGACTGGGATTACCAGATTTCACCATAGGAAATCCAGACAGGAAAACTAGGGGAGATTGAATGTAAAATCCCGCTTCTGCTCGGTCCGTTTTAAAATTGCCGACAGGATAATCACCTAAGGTGGCGACTTGATAAGTTTCGTCGCTGGTAAACTCAACTACCCCAATATCTACTCCTTCAAAGGTTTTGATTCCTTCTTTGTTCACAACATGAGATTTTCCGTCGGGGGTGATAATCTGAGTTTTCGTCAATCCTTCGACCACATGACGGGCCGTTAAGACATAATAAGTTTGTTGGTTGCGTCCAATAATCACCCCAGAACCATCAAAGTCTGTTGGGGTATCGATTCTCACAGTAATTTTGGCAGCAATTTGATTAACTTGTCGAGGAATATTGGTCTCTTGCCCTTGTTGTTCGTACAGTTTAGCCAAAAAAGCGACAGGTTCGACGGGAATAGCGAAATTGGCTTGTTGCATCTCTTGCAATAAGTTTTCATCGGGACTGGTGCCATCTTGATAAGCATAAGCTTCGCTAAAAATGGCGTTTCCTTTGCCGATAATGCCGATTAATTGACCTTTTTGGTTTAATAAGACTCCCCCACTCATCCCTTGTTCTGTGGCATTGGTAAAGCCGATTTGATAGCCACCTGTCATCGGTTTGGGGGTAATTAGGGTGATGCTTCCTTCGTTAATGCTGAGTTGAGAACTATTGTAAGGAAATCCCGCAGCAAGAACAGTTTGATCAGGTTTTAAGGAATCAGAGGAAGCGAAGGTGGCTAAGTTATAGCGGTTAGTCGAGTCAAATTGTAGTAAAGCTAAATCATTACCAGTCAGGGCATCTTCTGCCGTTTGGAGGGTGGCTGTATGAGTCATGCCATCAGGAGTTTGGATGCGATAAGATGTTCCTGGTTTAACCACATGAGCGTTGGTAATAACAGTGTAGGTTGAACCGTTTTTTTCAATCAGAACCCCGGAACCGCTATTATCCCCCGCATAAACTCTGACAGTGATATTTTGAGCCGTTTTTTTGAGATTTTCGGGAGTTTGGGTCTGCGCTTGGGCAAAGAGTTGATGAGGAGAGAAAAAAGAACGGTTGGTCAAGAAGGCATAAGCATTGAAAATGACGAGTAAGCTGCCTACACTGGTGATAAGTAGAAGATAATGGCGTTTCTTGAGCATTGTTTTAGTTTAAAGATCAAAAATAAAGGTATCTACGGATTCATCCTACAAATTTTTTAGTCTCAAAGCTAACAAGTTAGAAAATTTTCCATAACTGTTACTAAAACTGGACTAAGTTGAGAAATTTCTCATCTTTGGTATCTATGGTAGGCGGGAAAATTAATCTGTAACTCGGTTGACAGGTTCTTCTGCTTAAACTGAGGATAAATGAGGGAGCAAAGTCAAGCCTAAAGGAGCGCTCTTGTTTAACTGGATTATAGCTTCTTAGAGATGTCTAATAAGGATAGCTAAATACAGAATTAAATTAATAAATTTTCTCGTTATCTGTTTATATTTAAGGGCAATGATCCTTAATTCTACATCTTGATCAAAAAATTAAGTTAAGCTAAGAATCATAGCGCAAAACATGGTTAAGTCCCAGAAACACTTGAATTTTATTCGCTATTTCTACGGCCTCGTTTTCAGTTGGGAAAAAAGATAGATCAATGTCTTCGCGAGATGTTGTTACCAGGTAAAGTCTATAGATAACTGGGTTCATCGAAGAATCTTTCATAATTTTGAGATAAGACAAATTATCTAGGGTTTCTGATATTGAATAAAACCATAAAAAACAATGCCGTTTTAAGCGAAATAAATTATTAAAGATTCTTCGATGAACCCAGTTATCTATAGACTTTACCTGGTAACAACATCTCGCGA
>JBCDDV010000499.1:0-3365 GCA_039180145.1 Cyanobacteria bacterium P01_G01_bin.49
ATATTGGCCGGACCAGGGGTCAATTCTTCATAGCGAAGACCAATCCAACGCTTGTTTTTTACCGCATCGGTGCTCGACATGACTGGATGCTCTTGCAGGAATTTGAATGTGTCCGCTGCTCCATTTCCGGTCTGGTAGTCCAACAGAACTAGGAACTCCGGGTTCGAGGCAGCTACGGCCTCCCAGGATGTTCGACCCCAACTTGTATCAAGGTCATTAGTAACATTGGTTCCACCAGCCGCTGCGATCATTGCATCGGGAATGGCAAATTTGCCCGCAGTAAATGGCGCATCAGCAGGACCATCGAGCAGGAATACGCGGGGCTTGGCCAAGCCTGCAGTTTTTGCCTCAAGATCGCTGAGTTGTTTTTGCCAGCCCGTTACCAGCATCTCAGCTTTCTCCGAAACACCCATTACAGTCCCCAGCCGTTTCAGATCGTCGAACAGCAAATCCATGCTGGCGACGGGACGATCCTTGTTCAGGTGGATGCAGCTTTCGGTCAAGACCATCGTTTTCACGCCGAAGGGCAATAGCGTATCCGGCGTTACATCGCCGCCGGGCTTCATGCCATAATACCAACCGGCAAAAAACAGGTCTGGCGAAACCGATAGCAGATTTTCCACGGTGGGATATTTTGGTGCTAACTCTGGAATATCGCCTCGCTGTTCATCGAAGTTTGGGCTGGTTTTGTACCAGCCGGTGATACCTGTGAGCCCGACAATCTTATCCTGAAGACCAAGCGCAAAGGCCATTTCAGTCATGTTCATGTCATGGACCACCAATCGCTCAGGCGTTTTATCTAGCGTAAGCGGCGTACCACAATTATCGACCGTAATTTCGGCGGCTGCCGTACTGGTTAGCGCAAGAGTTGTCAGGGCCAGCGTTACCACTGCACGAGATAGCGTTCTCATAAAATTGCTCCATTATGTGAGAGGTTAGTTTTTCGGATATCAAGCGCGGGGATCGATCTTTCCCCTTCTTGAAACAGACGATAATTGATCCCAAACGTGTTGTACGATGCGACCAAGAACACGCATTTGTTCGCTGGTCAAAATGCCGTTAGGCATCCGCATCCGTAACATGAACTTGCCAGGGGTAACAGGACGATAAAAAATGCCGACCCACTTTAGTCGATGTTCAAGATCGGTTTTGTCCATGGCTTCCCAACCCATCTGGGCAAAACGTTCAAGTTCATCTTTAACTGCTAATCCATCTTTTTCAGCCTTGAGTTTTTCAAATTTGTTTAATGATAGGTTTTTTTGAGGTTGGGTACTTTGCACCACAGGGCAAATCTCCATTAGGTCAAGTTGCTAACATTTAATCCCTTCAACCCCAAGAAATTTGTATCTAAAATAACAAAATGCAGTGTAAAATACAATTTTTGCATTTTAAATATGCATTTTTTACATTAAAATGACAACATTCTTTTCATAGCTTTTCGTCCATGAAAACGATATGAAAAAAGGGCATAAATTGTTATGCCCTTACAATATCAATCAGGTAAGAATTAAATCAGAAATAATTAACGAAACAAATCAGGATTCAATGTTCGAGAATTTGAAGGACTAGGATTGGATTGACTAGGGGTTGAAGGATTGGGATTAGAATTTGTGGGTGTTTTTTCTAATTTTGCGCCTGTTCCCCCATCAACGGGATCTAAGAAAGGACGTAAATTAATTGGATTCGATCTAGACTGAGAAGGTTTCTTGCCGTTGAATAATTGACCCAACGTATCGTTCAGAATGTTCCCGTTACCTCTAAAGGCATTCACACCTTGAGTGTATTGTCCATTTTCCGCAGATACTAGGGTTTGGAAGATTTGATCGCGGGT
The DNA here is from genome assembly GCA_039180145.1 of Cyanobacteria bacterium P01_G01_bin.49. Lineage (GTDB taxonomy): Bacteria > Cyanobacteriota > Cyanobacteriia > Cyanobacteriales > Microcystaceae > JBCDDV01. The sequence continues at coordinate 1,832 of JBCDDV010000499.1, forward strand.
AATTTCTGGGTTTTTTCCAGGAGGAACCGTCAACACAATACGACAACTAGAGTTTGCTTCAGTGGTGACACAGATGGTGTCGTAATTGTTTTCTCGTCCTGTTCTTAATTCTAATAAGCCATCAGGTCGATACATTTCTAGACGACGACTAATTTCATTACAACGACGTTCTGCTGTCCAACCATCTCCCAGATTACTCGGAATTGCCCAGGGATAAGGTTGATTTCCTTGACTTTGAGGAATATACATTACTTTATATTGTCCCTCGTTTATTTGACAGTCAAAACGAGTATCACTAGAACCAGTATTTACAGGGGTTGCAGTAGGATTTTGGGGATTATCATTAATATTATCATCAATAATAATATCACCGGGGTATTGTTGAGCAATATCGTAACCCTTGATGAATTGGTAAAGTGGGTTAGCATTGACCCCTGATTGATGTAATAGAATAGCTATCCCAAGGGTTAGACTTGTTCCTTTTATTAAAGCATTTAGTTTGGTTGATGTTTGTTTTTTCATGGTGTTTCGTTCCCTACAGCTTAATTATTACAATCAAAGCGTTTGCTATCTATCATTACTTTAATCGCTATTTACAATCAATTGATAATTAATCATGACAGTTTTTTTAGCGAACAATTTAATTAGAGAAAATTCTACTTATTTCTATTTAATTAGACAACAAGACTTGAAAGTAATGATAATAGTTCCATTTATATAAGTATCATTCTATCAGCCATACTACTTTAGCATAAACACTCGAATAGCATTATCACCACAACCACTAACAAGGGTTTTCCCATCGGCACTTAAATCGAGGGATAATACTCCTTGGTAATTGCCCGGTAAACTTGCAATTTCTGCTTGGGTACCGAGTTTCCAAATTTTGATAGTTTCATCTAAACTTCCAGTCATGATTGTTTGACCATCAGGACTAAAAACTAAAGCAGTGATTTGCTCTAAATGTCCTTCCAATCTTCCAATTTCTTCTCCAGTTTCCCAATGCCATAATCTAACTAATCTGTCGAATCCTCCCGTTGCTAAGAGTTTATTATCTGGACTAAAGGCAACAGAGGTAACCCCTAAATTTGCTGTAAGGGATCGGACTAATTTTCCATTATCAAGTCGTCTAATTCTAATATTTTTTTCTAATCCCCCTGAAACAAACAATTCTTGATTGGGACTAATAGCAATCGTTAAAATATCTGCACCATATCCAGTTAAAGTGTAAGGTTCTGTCTTTGAATTTAGATCCCAAATTTTAACCGTTTTGTCAGCACTCCCACTAACTAGAATTTTGCCATCTGAACTAACATCAAGGCAGAGAACTGCTTGATTGTGTCCAGTTTTCCAATTTCCTAAAACATTGCTTTTTTGATTTTTGAGATCCCAAATAATCATGGATTTATCTTCACTGCCACTAACTAAGTATTGACCATCCATAGTAAACTTTAAACAACGAATTAATGATTTATGCTGAGAAAGCAATGTGATTTCATCTCCAGTTAATAAATTCCATAATTTAACTGTTTTA
>JBCDDV010000500.1:0-3365 GCA_039180145.1 Cyanobacteria bacterium P01_G01_bin.49
CGCGTTCCCTTGCGCCTTACAAAGGGGCGGGGTCGCACCGCTTTTTTACTCCCTACCAAAGTTTCTAGTTAGTCAAGTTCACCAACTTCTGGAGTAGTTTCTGGGTCATAAGCCTCTGGCAGTAACTCCTTATGCAACGCCAACTTAATTACCTCAAATATTTGAAAGTAAAGTGGGCATTGCCCACCCTACCTACTATATTAACTTAAAGATCCTGCTGGAATGCCTAAAATATCTTCAATCTTGGGCATTTCTTCTAAAGGAATAACCCGTCCTTCATCTTCAAATCCAGCCATTTGATCGAAGTTTAAATAACGATATAATTCATCAGCAAAGGGATCAATTTTTTGTGTCACAATCTCCATATATTCCTCAACAGTAGGAATCTTTCCTAACAATGCACACACAGCAGCTAACTCTGCTGAACCCAGGTAAACTCTAGCCCCTTTACCCATACGATTATTAAAGTTACGGGTAGAGGTAGAAAAGACCGTTGCATTGTCTTCTACCCTTGCTTGATTACCCATACAGAGAGAACATCCAGGCATTTCTGTTCTCGCACCAGAGGCGGCAAACACACCATAAATTCCTTCTTCTCGTAACTGTTTTTCATCCATTCGGGTAGGGGGACAAATCCATAAAACAGATTTAATGCGACCTGCCCCTTCTAAAATTTTGGCAGCAGCACGATAATGTCCAATATTTGTCATACAGGAACCGATGAATACTTCATCTACTTTATCCCCTGCACATTCGGACATCAATTTAACATTATCAGGGTCATTTGGTGCAGCAACAATAGGTTCTTTAATCTCGCTCAAATTGACTTCAATGATGTCTGCATATTCTGCTGTTTCATCTGCTTCCATTAATACCGGATTTTTTAACCATTCTTCCATTTTGGCTGCCCGACGCATTAACGTTCTTGCGTCTTGATAACCCCTTGCAACCATATTTTTAATTAAGGCAATATTGGATTGCAAATATTCAGCAATGGTGTCTTTTCCAAGTTTAATAGTAGACCCTGCACAGGATCTTTCGGCTGTTGCGTCGGTTAATTCAAAAGCTTGTTCAACCTTTAAATCCGGTAACCCTTCCATCTCCATAATACGACCATTGAAAACATTAATTTTGTTCTCTTTGGACACGGTTAATTTACCTTCTTGCATAGCAACCCAAGGGATGGCATTAACAATATCCCGTAAGGTTACGCCAGGTTGCAATTCTCCTCTAAACTGAACTAAGACTGATTCTGGCATATCTAAAGGCATCACCCCTAATGCTGCGGCAAAGGCCACTAAACCCGAACCTGCGGGGAAAGATATGCCCAAGGGAAACCTAGTATGGGAGTCACCCCCAGTCCCTACTGTATCGGGTAGCAGCATTCGGTTTAACCAAGAGTGAATAATGCCATCTCCAGGACGCAAGGCAACGCCTCCTCTCGTTGCAAAGAAGTCGGGTAATTCTTTATAAGTTGTGACATCAACAGGTTTGGGATAAGCAGCAGTGTGACAGAAACTTTGTAAGGTCAAGTCTGCATTAAACCCTAAACAGGCAAGTTCTTTTAATTCGTCTCTTGTCATGGGGCCCGTAGTATCTTGGGAACCAACAGTGGTCATCATCGGTTCGCAGGAAGTCCCTGGTCTGACCCCAGGTAAACTGCAAGCTTTCCCCACCATTTTTTGTGCCAAGGTAAATCCTTTTCCTGTATCTTCTGGTGTGCTAGGACGGACAAAAATGTTACTGGGTTCAAGTCCTAACGCTTCACGGGTTTTATCTGTCAATGCGCGTCCAATGAGTAAAGGAATACGCCCTCCTGCCCGAACTTCATCTAAAATGGTTTCAGGCTTCAGGGTGAAAGTAGAAATGATTTCTTCTGCTTCGTTGGCAATTTCTCCTTTGTAGGGATAGATGATGATAACGTCCCCTGTTTCCATCTCAGAGACATCACATTCAATAGGAAATGCGCCAGAATCTTCAGCAGTATTGAAGAAAATAGGGGCAATTTTTCCCCCTAAAATGTAGCCACCTGCCCGTTTATTGGGGACGAAAGGAATATCATGACCAATGTGCCATAAAACGGAATTAATTGCCGATTTACGAGAAGATCCTGTCCCGACTACATCCCCTACATAGGCGACGGGATAACCTTTGTCTTTGACTCTAGCAATGGTTTCTATGCCTTCTGGCATGGATGATTCTAACATTGCTAAAGCGTGGAGGGGAATATCAGGTCTTGTGGTAGCATGGGGGGCAGGAGAAAGGTCATCAGTGTTGGTTTCCCCAGGAACTTTAAAGACGGTAACAATAATGGTTTCAGGGACTTTCGGCTTATTGATAAACCATGCTGCATTAGCCCATGCGTCGATCACTTGTTTTGCGTAGGAGTTGGTTTCAGAAAGTTCCAAAACTTCGTTAAACGCATCAAAGACTAATAAGGTTTTGCTTAATGCGGTGGCTGCTGCTGAGGCAATATTACTATCCGAGGATTTAAGAAGATCTACTAATGACTGTACATTATAGCCTCCCATCATCGTGCCTAAGAGGTCAACTGCCCCTTGAGGGGAGATGAGAGGACAGGTTATCTCTCCTTTGGCAACACCAGTTAAAAACCCTGCTTTAACATAAGCTGCTTCATCCACACCAGGGGGAACTCTATCCTGCAGTAACATCAACAGTTCTTCTTTGAGGTCTTCAGGAGGATTTTTTAACATTTCGCATAGTTGCGATGTTTGTGCTGCGGTTAAGGGTAAGGGAGGAATACCAAGCTTTGCTCTTTCTGCTGCGTGCTGATGATAAGTTTCTAACATTTAGTGTCTCCTTCTCTTCTATGTTGCGATGAGGACTTTTTAGGGTATCACTCTTAGGGTATCAAGTTTATTCTGTAACAGTGTTAAGGCTTTTCTTAAGTTTCTTGGGTATTCTAAGCTTAGTTGGTAAGTTTTGAGGAATAAAAATATACTATGAAGAAAGTAATTGGTTTATTAATGACAAGTTTAGCGACTTGTGTATTTATGACAATTCAATTAGAAAATAATGCTTCTTTAGCTTCATCTTCCACAGTTAATATACTTAATCCAGAGTGTAATATAAAAGGAAATATTTCAGTCAGTACAGGAAAAAAAATTTATCATGTTCCTGGTCAACAAGATTACGAAAAAACTGTAATAACAACAGAAAAAGGTGAAAGATGGTTTTGTCGTGAAGAAGAAGCAATTAAAGCAGGATGGACTAAAGCACCTCGATAATAGCCGAAAAAATCCAATTCTTTGTTGTATGACGACGTATGTAAGGGTCAATAAATGTTGATTTTATAAGTAACTAGATTTAATAGTTATGCTAGGTTTGAGTATAATTTCGATTGC
>JBCDDV010000501.1:0-3364 GCA_039180145.1 Cyanobacteria bacterium P01_G01_bin.49
AGTTTTGCAGGGAAAAGTTGATATGGGAGGAAAAGATTATGAGCAAGATGTTGATATTGATGGAGCCATTGAAACAGCTTTGCAAGCTTTTGAAGATGGCTTTTATTATGTATTTATTGATGACGAACAAATAGAAACTCTAGATCAATTAGTTGTACTAAAAGAAAATAGTCAGCTTTTATTTTTAAGGTTAGTTCCCTTGGTTGGTGGGTAGTTTAGGAGTTAGGGGGTAGTGTTAGGGATGTTAATTGTTCATTATTACTTTCTTAAATTGAAGTCATGATTAATCGAGAAGAAGCACAAAAGCAATTACAATCTTTACGGGTTGACGACTGGCGAAAAATTCGGACGAAAAAAATACAAGAATTATCAGAAAACCTGAAAATTATTGGCTGGAAAATCTTAGGGTGCAATGAAAAAGGAGAAGTTCAAGATAAGCGAAATTATTATGATCATTGTCGCCAAGGTATTACTCAGTTATCAGAAATTTCCCCTGAGGAAAGATTAGAAATTTTCAAAATTATATTTCCCAAATTTCCTCAAACAGTCGAACAAAGTTGGCAACTTTTTCAGCAACTTCCTTATCAAGCAGGGTACCAACGAAAAGCTTTTCGGTCACCCCATAATTCTAAAATCTTTTCAGTAAGTCGTCATGAATGGCTGCTCAGACTTTTACAAATTGTAGAAGGTTATGAACAAGATTTACCTTGGTTTGCTGCATGGACACCGTACCTATATCACTACAGTTCTGATACTTTAGGCATCTTATTTGCTGCGGCTATTAACCAAAATGATCAAGTCGGAAAAGAGATTTTTGAGATCTTAATTGCTTCAGCTAAAGGGGAACACGAAATTGGGGCAATGGGTCGTCATGTTACAAGAGGATTATTAGTATCTTCTTGTTCTGAAGGGTGGGAATTTATCGAAAAATTACTCCTTGCAGCGCAACGACAAGAAGGGTTAAGACAAGTTATTTTAGAAACCATTGATGAAGCACACCCTGAAGCATTTAAGCGCATGATTCGGTTAATTTTAGACCACAATTTAACCCGTTTTAGTTCAGTGGTGCGAGCAGTAGATGTGTGGTTAGGGTTAGGATGGGAATCTATTAATAATAAATCAATTCAACAAATATTAGAAAAAATTAGTTTATTTCTAGAAGATACAAGTGCCAGAAATGAAGCATTAAATAGTGAAGAATCGCAAATAGTATATTTAGCCTTATGGACATTGGGATTTGAAGATGCGATCGCAGCTATTCCTGTAGCAGAAAGTCTTATTAATCATGTTAATGTAGAAATTCGCTGTGTTGCCGTTTACTTCTTGGTACAATTGAGAATTAAAGAATCTCAGATAGCGTTGATTCCTGCATTAGAAGATCCTGATTTGAGAGTAGCAATTCAAGCTTTAATAGGATTGAATTATAACAATTTGGACGATAATTATAAACAGGAATTATTTGAACAATTAGAAAAAGTTTTGCCGAATTTTCCCGAAAAAGAAAAAGAATTACCGTATCTTGTTTGGGAATGGAATAAAGTCAAAGCTACTCAACAAACTGTTGCTGAAACATTATTTCGCAATGTAGGAAAGAAAAATCCAAAATGTCTAACTCCTTATCTTGATTTATGCAATCCTTATACAAGGACAAGTATCGCCGAAAAATTAGCAAAAGTTAGTCCTTGGGATGAAGAAATTAGAGACACTTTATTTGCCTTAGTGGGAGATAAAAGTCAATGGGTTAGACAAAGAGTTATAAAAATTTTAGCTGACTGTCAAATTACGACAGAGGAAGCGATAAAATTAGAAACTTTTTTAACCCGCAAAGCAGGAGATCTAAGACGGGGAATTTTAACCTTATTGCTTAATCAAAAAGATCCAGAAACTTTATCAGCAATACAACGATTGCTTGAGTCAAAAAAAATTCTGCAACGTCAAGCAGGATTAGAATTAACGCAAGAAATGGTTAAGCAGCAACGACAAATAAAAACTTGTCAAAATTATGCCAAAAACTATCAAGCAACCCGTTCTAAATTAACGGATACAGAAAGTAAGCAATTACAAGAAATTTTAAAGGAAGAAGGAGAGGAAATTACCCTAGAAAATGGGTTAGGACTAGTCAATTTAGAAGAATTAACGCCTATCACTCCTCCTGAGATTAAAACAGAAATCAAACTAGCACCAGAATCAGCGATCGCTTGTCTTCAATCTTTAGATGAATTAATTCACGATCATTGTCAAACACCGATAATGATAGAAAGCTATCAAGGGAAACGCGAGGAATTGCTAGGAAATGCTAAGTGGTATTTTCCTTATCCAAAAGCTGAATTATCTATAGAAGAAGATCGAGAAAGATTACCTCTAAGAGATTTATGGGAAAATTGGTATAAGAAAAGATCGACAGAATTACAGGGTAAAGATGGATTAGAATTAGTTAGGGTGATCGCTATTTTGTGTCAAGGTAAATATTATCTAAATACAAGTTACTCTAGCTTACCAGATTCCTTGAGTCAACTGCATAAGGAAATCGAGGAGTTAGAAAAAAGAAAAGAACTTCTATCTCGTTTTGCTCAATTAAACTATTCTGCAATGATTAGAGTGATTTTGACCTGGTTAATTCGTCTTTATCCTCCTCAAAACTTGTTCGATTTTCTTTTAGACGCTTTTTCAACAACAATGAATGTTCTTCCTTGGGAAGAAGCTAAAATTGAGAAAAATAGCCAATTATCATGGTCTATCCAAGATTATTTGTCAGAATGGGTAAAATTAATAGAGATTTTCCGTGCTTATTTTTTATCAACTTGGAAGACCCAAAATCAACTTCGCTTTTGGCAATTAATTCAATGGAAACATCACTTATTAAGAAAAGAATTCTGCTATCATAATAAGCTTCCAGAAATCATGGCGACTTACTATGTAGGTGGTTTGAAAGAAGCTGATATTTATGCCCATTTAATTGTTAGAAAACCTCTGGAATCTTCTGAAACTTCGTATTATAGATATGGACATCGTTTTAACAGTTTAAGTACCATTACTCGACGTAAACAAACTGATCTCGATCCCCTATTAAAAGACATGGGCGATCGCATTCGTCAACGCGTTCTTGAGATTGAACTCAACCGAGGGGACTTACCTACCGCAGCGTCTTACCCTGCCTTAGCTTTAGCTTCTGTTGAGGGAATTGAGATAATTATCAAACTATTGCAAGCATTAGGAAAAAATACCCTAATTAGAGGCTATACTTATGATAATTTAAGTCAATCCTCTGTTTTTAGCCGTCTCATTCGCGTTAGTTTTCCCGCAGAAGCAGACACACCTAAAGAATTCGCCAAGCAAGTAAAAGCAGCAAACATTTCCCAAGAAA
>JBCDDV010000502.1:0-3361 GCA_039180145.1 Cyanobacteria bacterium P01_G01_bin.49
AATATTTTGACCTTATCTGATTGAGATTAATTAGTCAATCGTGAATAAGGATTGGGTTGGCATTGATAATGGTTGACGACAATTTAATTTTATTGTGAGTTAATTTTGTATTAATCACTAAATTTTACTGAATTGGGTATTATTTCTACGGGAAAAATGGATCAATATATCGATAAGTTTGACCCTTCTTATCTGGTTACGCTAGATGAAATTTATCATTTTCATTGGGTAACTCAAAAGAAGCAACGCATCGCTTTTTTAAAAGATATAATTCAATATTGCTGGCCCAAAGGACATCCCACACAATTAATTTCAGTGACGGGAACCAATGGGAAAGGATCAGTTGCTTATTATTTAGAACAAGGGTTGCAGTTGGTTAGTCGTAGCGGTTCTTGGACTGGGCCTCATGTTTTTGACTATGCAGAACGATTTCATATTAATGGTCAACAGGTTGCTCATCATGACATTGTCGCTGCTTATCAAGAAATCCAAAGAATTTATCAAAAATTTTTACGAGAAAATAATCAGAATATTGCCCTCAACTTTTTAGAGATGGGTATTTTAATTACTCTGCACTTATTCCAAAAATATGATGTGAAATGGGGCATCATGGAAGTAGGATGCGGTGGCCGCTACACACCCCTAATGGCTTTAGATATGGTGGCTTGCGTGCTAACTAATGTAGGAAATGATCATCTTCAGATTTTAGGAACAGAACTTTGGCAGCGGGCTATGGATAAGGCAGGAATTGCCCGTCAGGGGGTTCCTTTTTTTACTGCGGAGATGGATGCAGCGTTACCTTATGTAATCAAAACAGCAGAAGCACAAGAGGCTAATGTTGTACTCCTAGGACAAACTTTGGTTGAGAAAATTAGAGCAATTCAGCCAGATGCTCCTGATTTTAAGTTGCGGAATTTAGCCTTGGCTAGTCAAGTTATTCAGTATTTTTATCCAGATTGTCAGGTTTCTGCGTTGCTTAATTGTATGAAGTCTAGGTTACGTGGTCGCTTTGAAAAAGTCGCCCCTAATGTCATCTTCGATTTGGCGCATAATCAAGATAAGATTACCCGTCTAGCTGAAGAGTTAAGTTGTACTTATCCTAATCAACAGTTTTGCTTTCTGATTGGGTTAACTGGTAATCGAGATGTTCGTCAAGTCTTTGCACCCATTCTTAAACTAGCGAAACGTATTGTGATTACCAGGGCCGCTTATGGAAGTCAAGATCCCGAATTATTGGCACAACAATTACAATTTGATTTTCCCAATGTTCTCATGGAAAATAACCCACAAAATGCTTATCAACAAGAATTAAACCGTTTGGAAAAAGATGAAATACTGATAGTGACAGGATCAGCTTACGCCATCGATCAAGGGATGAATCCTAATCCTTATATTCGTCATCTAAATGCAATTTATGGTTGGCGCGATCGCAATATGTCTTAGAAGTTTAGGAGTTTAGAAGTTAGTGGTTGATCATCTTCCCATTCCTTCATCTTTTCTCTCTTTCTGATTAAACTGAGAAGGAGGGCGATCGCTACTCCAGGCCCACCAAGCTTGTTCACACTCACATTTATAAAATTCTTGCCAACGACGACGATAATCTTCCCCAATGACAGGAGATCGTCGGTTAATCCATACTTTCTCTGCTTTATTCGCAGTAGCATGGCAACGAGGACAGCGAAATTGTAACCCATGAATGGCTGTCTGAGTCCAAGAAGGGGGAATGGGACTGAAAGCATCCATCTTATGTTAATTCCTGAGCGACTTTTTCTTATTATGCCGAATTGTTTCCTATCCTGTTAACTCCTTTTGATCCTGCGCTAGTTAATTTTCATTTTTGATTTAATGAGGAGATGACTTCGGGAGTGATATTCTTGCCACCTTTAAAGTTGGTAATGATAGAACCTACAGTATAGATAGGCCCCCAAGGAAATCCCCACCAACCCAGAAATAGTGAAATCAATGAATAGGGGATGCTTTTAATCAGTGCGTTTTGATCAGCTTGGATAAAATAAATGTTAGAACTACGTCGGAATGTCAAAATGACGATAGAAATGCAGTATTGAAAGATGACGAATTTGCCACCTTTTTCCAACTCTCTGTTGATTTGTTCTCTTGTCATTCCTTCAATGCCAGTTATTTTCATGATTAAACTCCATTTAGGGCTGTACTATGTCATTGTCAAGCGATCGCCTGTTACAGATTGAAGTTTCAATTATGACAGCTACAACTGAATTTTGGGAAGGATGGCAATACTGGTTGGGATTAGGGTTAATTTCTGAGGTGGCAGTTAATACCAAAATTACTAGTTTCGATGAGAGTTTTCAATTCAATCTCAACACAAAGATTACTGCTACAAATTTAATCGAGAGATTACAGGCTTGGCAAGCAGCCGGACTATTTTCAGAGGATATGACCATCAATTTTACCGTTAAGGTGAATTCCTCTCATCCTCAATTATTAAGTGGGTTAGATCGATGGTTACAACTAGGACTTTTGAATTCTGGCAAAGTTAGGCAACTTTGTGACCAATATTTGACTTGTTCTCTTCAGTTAGTAGCGGAGAAACCTTCAGAAACTGTAACCCCTTCTCAACCTTCAAAACCTCGCCAAAAACGCCGTAAAGCACCCAATCTTGGTCAAGTGTTGCAATCTTTAATGACAGAGTTGAGTGTTATTTGGTTGCTGTTATTAGGGGTGTTTATGGTAGTGATTTCATCAGCAGTATTAGCGGCTAGTTGGTGGGAAACATTTCCTGCGGTATTGCAATATGGAATTTTATGGGTCTATACATTAGGGTTTGGTATAAGCAGTTGGTGGACAGGAAAACAGGCTAATTTACGGTTAACAACTCAAGCATTACGTACTATCACTTTATTATTAGTTCCAATTAATTTTTTAGCGATGGATAGTTTTCCCCTTTGGCAGAGTTTTTGGGGATTATTGGGCATGATATTAGGTAGTTTATCTTTAACTGTTTTAACGATTAGTATTTTTAGAACACAATCTCAATTAGATAAACCTTTATTTCCTTTATTAAATCATTTAGGACTAGCTTATTTAAATTGGGGATGGACGTTCATCGGTTTTCCTTTAATCGCAACTTATGTTGGGGTGATTGGAACAACAATTATTAGTTTGGTTTCTCCCAATAACGCTGCTAAAAAATCTCAAAAGTTTTTACCTTTTAGTTTGACAGGTGCAATTGTTATTTATGCCTTGATTATTTTATTAATTCGGTCAATTTTTATTGCTCAAGTTAATATTTTTTATCTAGGATTAGCCATTGGCCTTTGTGGTTGGTTAATGGGATGGCGATCACCACCTAAGACTCTCTGGAAATGGGTCGGCAGTAGTTTAT
>JBCDDV010000503.1:0-3353 GCA_039180145.1 Cyanobacteria bacterium P01_G01_bin.49
CAAAATAAGCTTTTGATCGTATTTTTCACGATCAAGTTTAAGTTGGCTTTCTAAGTCAGTAACTCGGCTTATTTTTGCTTCATAAGCATCGTATTTTTCGCGATCAAGTTTAAGTTGGCTTTCTAAATCGATGACTCGGCTTATTTTTGCTTCGTATTTATCACATTTAGCTCGCATTTCAGCAATTTCTTTTTGAAGGTTTTGCTCACTATTACTTAGAGACTCTTTATATGTGAAAAATTGTTTTTCTACAATTTCTTGGATTTTCGATTTAAGTATATTATCAAATTCCTGTATTCTAGATTGAAGTATATTTCTTAATTCTTCTAAATTTTGCTTATACTTTAATAGCCCTTGTTCAACCGCAGCAAAATTTTGAGCGGCTAAATGCTGATTTGAAAGAAATATTTCGTTAATATATTTTTGGTTAAGCATAGACTGATGCAAAACCGATTCTATAAATCTGACAAGCTTAGGAACAATCAATCGATTAAACAAAGGATTAAGTAAAAACCAGCTAATAATCTTAGGCTGCGTTACCTGCCAATTAGGATTGATTTGTAAATGATAATTATGATTAAGTTTGATGTCTGAAATGCTTTGTTGTTGCTCTTGAGAATCTTGAGAAGTTGGCTCAGGTGGCATATTATCTTGTTTGTTTTGCATAGATTCTAAAAGTTTTTGAAGGATGGGATGATCGCTTTGACGAGGCTGAGAACCTGACGCTATGATTGAATTATAACGTTCGACACTAGATTCTGCCATTGCTCTAGATGACAGTAATTCCGCTCTTTCTTTTGCCCCCTTTGATAATTTTGAGTATAAATTTTTATCTTTGACGACTTTTATAATTTGACTAGCTAGATCTTCATGATTATCTGGTTCAAATAGCAAGCCACATTCACCATGAATTAAAACTTCTGGAATAGCTCCTGCTTTTGCTCCAATAACAGGTTTCCCGTACACCATTGCTTCTAGGGCAACTAAACCAAAAGATTCGTAGCGAGAAGGAAAAACAAATAAGTCGCAATTGGCGTATAAAAGCTCCCGTTTTTCTTCAGAAATATGACCTAAAATTTGTACTCGTTTTAGAGATTCGTTGTCTAAATATTCTTTAACTTTTTCTTGCCATCCTTCAATGTCGGCCCCAGCAATCCACACATTTATCTTCGGTTCTCGTGGCATGACTAATTTCAACGCTTTGATGAAAATGTCAATTCCTTTACGGGATTCAAGACGACCAACAAATAACAGTTGGATTTCCCCTCGTTGAAGTTCTGAGGGAAGTTGACCATAATTACTGGTATCGGCATAGGTTGGCCAAGGTTGTACCCCCAGAAATTGAACATTCCAACGCTCGTCAGGATTGACATTGTACGTTGATGAAAAACTGTCTTGAATACTTTGACTTATGGGAATGACACCATCTGCATTCTTCACCAGTTCTTTTTCCATTTCTGCACAAGCTTGGAAATCTGGAGTGATTTCCCATTGATTAATTTTGATTGAAACAAGAAACGGTGTAACTAAACGGACAACAAGTGGTACCGTGAATTGAGGACGGAGCATCACAATACCAATGCCCTCAGCATCCCATATAGCCGACTCAATAATATCAATAGGATGCTTAGTATGAACTTCTTGCGTAATTCTAGCAGCCGTTTTTGCCCAGGCTAAATTTTTAGAAAGTAAAGGATACTCTGGAAAACAGTCAACAATATCTACCGTAGCGATGCGAATTATAGTTATAGGCCCAATTGTCTGTGTGCTATCTTGAGTTCCTCGACAAATAACGGTCACTTTATGCCCCATCTGAATTAGCTCTTTTGCCAAACTGTGATTATAAGCACCTACTCCTCCGTATGAATCTGGCGGAAACTCTTGTGATATGAGCATTACGTGAAGATTCTTCTTGGGTTTTGAGCTAGCTAGTTGACTATCATGACTGTTGTTTAGATAAGGAAGAAAAGAGGTAAATGTTTGTAAATCATTCCCCAACTTACGAGGAAAAGAAGAGTCGTATAAACCCTTTACCGTCCCTAATATTGACCAACGGCTATAACGGAGAAAGTCAGCTAAATCTAGTTCGCCTTGTTGCTTGGCTTTCCAAAAATATAAAATTCGCTCCTCCCACATATTTTTATTAGTAACATTAATCCTCTTGGTTAAAGAGGCAATGTCAGCAGCATTTTTAAGTCCAAAATAAATGGTATTTTTACAAATTTTGTGCCAGTTAAGATTATATCGTCCTCGGCGATTATGACTTTGAGCAAACTCATGTCTGATGTATGCGTGATCTGCATAAGATAAGAAATATCCTGCTTTTTGTAATCTGACGGCTAAATCAGTTTCATCATGATGATAATCGTACTGCTGATCAAAACCGTTTACTTTTACTAATGCTTTTTTATAGAATGTAGCGTTTGTTCCCATCAGATAGCGATATCGAGGTTGATCACCCCAGACTGGATGATCGTCAGGAACATGGTATGCTTTACCAAAAGGATCAGTTGTACCGCGATCAAATTGAAAAAATAGTTGATTGGCATAAAAAGTTCTTCCCCCAATTCCACCAACACAAGGAGCTGATTCTTGATAAGCTTTGACAATTTCCTCTAGCCAGTTATCGTAAGGAAGGGCATCATCATCAATAAAGGCAATAACATCTCCTGAAGCATTTCGGATACCAAGATTACGAGAAATTGCTAAGTTGCGAGCAGAATTTTGTACAACTTTAACATCTTTACGGGTTGTTAAATATTCTGTTGTACCGTCTGTTGAAGGCCCATTAACTACAATAACTTCAAAGTGGGGATATGATTGATTTTGAAGATAAGTTAAACATCTTTTTAGATAATCGTAGCGATTGTAAGTGCAAATAACCACTGACACCTTGAAAGGCTTTTCTTTGTCAAGTGGAGTTTCAATATGAGTCTGAATAATTGAATTCAGATTTTCTTTCACAGCTTCATAGGTATAGTTTTTAGCCATTTTATTCCCATGACTAATTAATTGTTTTCTAAAGTCAGAGTCTGCGAAAACTTCATGAATTTTCTTTACTGCTTCATTGACATCAAGACTATTTAAAGCACCAGGACTGCCTCTCATGGTTTCTTTGACAGCAGTTCCTAAATACGCTACTACTGGAAGGCTACAATTAAAAGCTTCAACGACAGGAACACAAAACCCTTCATGCTCACTCATACAGAGAAAAAGATCAGCTCCTTCAAAATAGGCAGGAAGATCTTCATTTAGAACTTTTCCGTACAACGTGACACGATTTAACAAATTTAGCTTTTTTATCTTTGAGCGGATATTCAAATAATATGAGTCTTCTGGTGAATAATTACCAA
>JBCDDV010000504.1:0-3352 GCA_039180145.1 Cyanobacteria bacterium P01_G01_bin.49
TGAAACATCTTTAAAGACTCTAATTGTTGATTTTTTTGCTGCAATTGTGTAGCAATAGAATTGCAAACTAAATCGCATAAAGTAAAAACTAAAGGATTAGCGATCGCATAAACAACATTAACCCCTTGTTGAGTTCGAGTAACAATTCCTGCTTGAGTTAATAACTTCAAATGTTTAGATACGTTCGCTTGTCCTAACCCCGTAATTTCGATAATTTGAGAAACGTTTTTATCACCTCCCTTTAGAGTACAAACAATCTGCAAGCGACTCGCTTCTGATAATACTTTAAAAAAGTCTGCGATCATCCCTATCACTATCGGAGGAAACTCAGATATTTCCTCATTTTCTAACCAAGTTTTCTCTAAAGATAAGCCCGAATCAGTCATTCTCACCATATTGTTATATCCGTTACAAAACGTAGATACATCTTATAGTTCTTAATTATAGCTTAAGTAATGCCAGGTTCCTATATTACCAAATAGTAGTAAATTCAAAGATAGTAATGATCCCCATCAAAAAGCTTAAAGGATTTAAGGGAAACCCTGATCTCAAACCGATCAAGATTAAAATTACAAAGGGGATAGATAAGGAACTCGGCAATGAAACTAGAGGATTTATTCACAAAATATGCCCTTGGACAACGAAAATTCCAGCAAATAATTCTACAAGAAGCAGATTTAACTGAAATCAACCTTTCAGGAGTCGATTTAGAAGGATCTGATTTACGCCAAGGAAGATTAGGAAAAAGTAACTTTTGTCAAGCTATTTTAAAAAAAGTTGACCTTAGCGAGTCCATTCTTTGGGGGACAGATTTAAGAGACGCAGATTTATGCCAAGCGATTTTACGGGATGCGGATCTCAGTGGCGCAAAATTAATTGATGCTAACCTAACAGATGCTTACTTAAGTAAAGCGAGTTTATGTGGCGCAAATTTAACAGGTGTACAATTATTGCGAGCAATTTTATACGAAGCAGATTTCCGTCCTACCTCTGAAAGGCGAACCAATTTAGGACAAGCAAATTTAAGCAAAGCAGACCTATCTTATGCCAATTTAAGTTCTGCCTTATTGTACCAAGCAAACTTATCGGGAGCAAAATTATGCCGAGCAAAATTAACTCAAGATCCTTATCTTTCTCCCTTTTCAACTGATTTAACAGAAGCCAATTTACAAGGAGCAGATTTAAGCTATGCTGACTTAAGTAATGCTATTTTAGTGAAAGCCAATTTACAAGGGGCAGATTTAACCCGAACAATCTTAACCAATACAGATTTGAGCGGAACAATTATGCCAGATGGCACCATATATCCTGAGAGTTAGTAACATTATTAATCTGATAATTTAACGTGAGTTCGGAATAAGCTGAAAGGCTAACCAAGACTTGTGCTTGCCGAGGAACCCCCTCTAACTCCCCCACCCCCCTGTCTCCCCCCTCCCAGGGGGGACTGGGGGAGAATCGCCCTCGGCGCACTTCCTTGGTCAATTCTCTCGTTGTCTGAAACACCCATTATTTCGTTAAATATGCCCTAACTCCGACCTCCGTTGCGAAGCACGGGCTTTGCCCGCCCTCCTAACCCCGAACTCAGGTTAATTTAGTGCATTCTATCAATAGTTCGGTACTGAATTGCCTCAGCAACATGATAACTTTTTATGGTGTCGTCATCGGCTAAATCTGCAATGGTACGAGACACTTTCAGAATACGATCCATCGCTCTAGCTGATAATCCTAACTTACGAATTGCCCCTTCTAATAAATTACGACTCGACTCATCTAACGAACAAAAAGTCCGTAAATGGGATGTTTGCATTTGCGCATTACAAGACACCGACTGATCTCCCTTAAAGCGATCTTGAGCGCGATCGCGACCCAATTTCACCCTTTCTCTAACGGTTTTAGAATCTTCCCCTGTTCCTTGACGGGTCATTTCTTCAGGTTTCAAGCGATTAACTGCTACTTGTAAATCAATTCTATCCATCAATGGCCCTGATAATTTTGCCCAGTATTGTTCTCGTTGACGAGGAGAGCAGGTACAATTTTGAATAGGATCGCCAAAATAACCGCAGGGACAGGGATTGGTGCTTGCTATAAGAGTAAACCTACTGGGGAAGGTAACAGACTGACGAGTGCGGGAAATGGAGACATAACCATCTTCTAAGGGTTGGCGTAAGAATTCCAAAACAGTACGTTTGAACTCAGTTAATTCGTCGAGGAATAAAATACCCTGATGAGATAAAGAGATTTCCCCAGGACGAGGATAACTTCCTCCACCTACTAAGCTAGGCCCCGATGCTGAGTGATGGGGACTACGAAACGGTCTATCTTGAATCAGAGATCCCTTATTTTTTAGTAATCCAGCGACAGAGTGAATTTGGGAGACTTCTAAGGCTTCAGAGAAGGATAAAGGCGGTAAAATCCCTGGCAAACGCTTAGCTAACATGGTTTTCCCACTCCCTGGTGGCCCCACAAAGATTAAATTGTGTCCTCCTGTAGCAGCAATTTCTAAGGCGCGACGGGGATGAGTTTGGCCTTTGACATCTTTTAAATCGAGGTTGGTAATGGGTGATCGCTCAACATTATGAGTCGGTTGAAACTGGACAGGTTGATAATTTTGGGGTTGACAGAGGAAATCAGCAACCTCTGAGAGATGTTTGAAACCATAAACCGCTAAATTCTTGACCACAGCCGCTTCTTGGGCATTATCAGTGGGTACAACTAATCCGGTAATTCCTAACCGTTGGGCCGCAGCAGCAATGGGTAAAACCCCCGCAACGGGTCTTAAACTGCCATCAAGAGAGAGTTCTCCTAAAAATAAATAATCCCCCAATAATTGGGCATCAATTTGTTCTGAGGCAGCTAATATTCCTACACTAATAGGTAAGTCAAAATAAGGGCCTTCTTTCCGCAAATCAGCAGGGGTTAAATTAATAATTATTTTACGCACAGGAAAGGTAAATCCTGAATTTTTTAAAGCTGCTTTGACTCTCTCTCGCGACTCTTGAACTGCTGTATCAGGTAATCCCACGATAGTAATAGCAGGAAGTCCCCCCGAAACATCAACTTCTACCCCAACTTTAATCGCATCAATGCCTACTAATGACGCACTCCAAACCCTAGCCAGCATTTTTGTTTCCTATGACTTTTATTTTATGCTAATTTAGTATTCCCATAATTGGGGAAAGTTTCGTAATTCACTAGAAAATTTATGATAAAACCTCAAAAAATAGCAATATGTAAAAGCTTTTTCTCATGATTAGTAATAGTTTTATCAAATAAAATATCTTGAAATTTTATTTGCTTTGAAAACTTCAGAAAAGCAGTGTTGTAGAAATTTCGTAAAATAAAAGAGATAAAA
>JBCDDV010000505.1:0-3351 GCA_039180145.1 Cyanobacteria bacterium P01_G01_bin.49
ATTAATCCAAAACTAAACCCAATGAGCCTTGAACTAACTATCACCCTAAAATTTGCGAAAACTTATCTTACTGTCCTAGATCCTAGTCTAACTTTTGAATAACAGCCAGCGAATTGTAGAAAATGGGAGCGAGAATTAATGACTGAATTTTTATTAGATATTATCAGTTCTCAAGAAAGTTTACCCAAACAAGTGAAAACCTCAGTTGAACTGAGGTTAAGTAGGAGAAAATCAATGGAGTTGTTGAAGACAGAAATGCACAGAAAGAAATCTAATTATTAAAGAAGTTTTGAAACTGAAAGTCATCGGTACACCTCCTTTCGAAGGAGGTGCCTGCGATGACCGCCTTCCGCGGTCTTTATCTAGGCTGACTTTATCCAACTAAAATTAGTTTTCCCAAATTTCAACCGTTAATTAACATTGTTGAAAAAGAGGAATAGAAATAGCAAAAAACCTCATCATTACTGAGTTTGAATGAGAGAAATTCAATAATATCGTTTAAGGTCAAGCAAGAGAAAGAAATATTAGCTAATAACAGCAGAAACGATAACTAAGCTAGTGACGAATAAGGTGAATGATCAATAATGTGGCCATCTGCCTCAATTCTTGTCAGTTCAGACTTCTTGTCCCTTTCAGTGAAAACCAGTTGAAAGAATAGTCATTTTTTAATAATTATGAGATAATTATGAAATGTGAGACAATTATGAAATTAAGCTGATCGTTTTCTTATTCTCTATGAGACGAATTTTTCTAAAAAGGGAGATTATTTTTGCTGCTAGCTTGGTAATAGGAGTTTGGTTTACTGGCTGCACTAATACAAAAGTAACTTCACCTCCAGCAACCTCAAACAGTGCTAAGGTCACTGACTCAAAAGCAGAATCAAACACCAAGGAAAAAAAGAAAGTCCTTACCACTTTTACAGTGTTAGCCGACATTGCCCAAAACATAGCAGGCGATAAGCTGAATGTGCAATCTATTACTCGCATCGGTGCAGAAATTCATGGCTATGAACCCACACCCAGTGATATTACTAAAGCCCAAGATGCCGATCTGATTCTTTATAATGGCATGAATTTAGAGCGTTGGTTTGAGCAATTTTTAGGTAATGTCAAGGATGTTCCTTCAGTGCTGCTAACCGAAGGAATCAAACCCATACCCATTGCAGAAGGGCCCTACAGCAACAAACCAAACCCCCATGCCTGGATGTCCCCTAAAAATGCGCTGATCTACGTTGAGAATATTCGTCAGGCTTTTGTAGAACTTGATCCAGAGAATACTGATACTTACAACGCTAATGCGGCTGCATATATAAAAAAACTTAAAGCTATTGACGAGCAACTTCAAGTTGATCTCCAACAAGTGCCGGAAAATCAGCGATCTTTAGTGAGTTGTGAAGGAGCATTTTCCTATTTAGCCCGCGACTACAACCTGAAAGAAATTTATATGTGGCCTATTAATGCAGAACAACAATTTACCCCCAAGCAAGTCAAAAATGTTATTGAAAAAGTGAAAGCTGATAATGTTCCTACTATTTTTTGTGAAAGCACTGTCAATAACGAGGGACAAAAGCAAGTGGCTAAAACTACCGGAGCGCGGTTTGGTGGCAACCTTTATGTGGATTCTCTTTCTACCGAAGAAGGGCCTGTTCCCACCTTTTTAGAGTTACTCGAATACGATGCCCGCGTCATTTCTAACGGGTTATTGGCAGGTAGCAAAACTCGATAATTTTATCTCTTATGGATCTCATTTAATTCAACTTAAGCATTTGACTCAAAATGACCCAATCTACACTCCAACTGCTCAATATTACGGTGGATAACCTAAGCGTTACCTACAACAATTCTAAACTCGCTCTTTACAATGCTAGTTGCATCATAGAACCTGGCACTATCACAGCTTTGGTGGGGCCCAACGGCGGTGGGAAATCTACATTATTCAAATCTATCATGGGGTTTTTGCAGCCCAGTCAAGGGAAAATTCGTGTGGGAGGGTCTTCGGTGAAAACGGCCCAAAAACGACAGTTGATGGCCTATGTTCCTCAGTCAGATGAAGTAGACTGGAACTTTCCAGTAAGCGTCTTTGATGTGGTAATGATGGGTCGCTACGGCTACATGAACCTGCTACGAATTCCTACTGCTAAAGATCGTAGACTGGTCATGGAAAGCTTAGGAAGAGTAGGCATGAGCGACTTTTGCCATCGTCAAATCGGGGAACTTTCAGGGGGTCAGAAAAAGCGAGCATTTCTAGCAAGAGCGTTAGCGCAAGAAGGTAAAGTTATTTTGCTTGATGAACCGTTTACTGGGGTCGATGTTAAGACAGAAAAACGCATGATCGATTTAATGATGCAGTTGCGAGCAGAAGGCCACACAATTTTAGTGTCTACCCACGATTTGATGTCGATTTCTACCTTTTGCGATCGCACGATTCTACTCAACGGCACGATTCTCGCGTCTGGAACAACTGAAGAAACATTCACTGAAGAAAACCTAGAAATGACCTTTGGTGGCTTGCCTGTCAACAGCCTACGTCAAATGACTCGTCACTGGGAGGTAGATGGGTGAATTTTTTAGTTGCGGCTATTCCTTTTTGGGACTGGTTGATTGAACCATTGCAGTATGAGTTTATGGTTCAAGCCATTTGGGTAAGTGCTTTTGTTGGTCTTGTTTGTGCTGTACTCTCTTGTTACATTACTCTCAAAGGTTGGTCGTTGATGGGGGATGCCATTTCTCATGCGGTAGTGCCTGGGGTTGTCGTCGCTTATGCCATCGGTATTCCCTTTTCCATCGGGGCTTTTTTATTCGGTTTTGGGGCTACTGTTGCCATTGGTTATGTTAAGTCAAAGACTCGACTGAAAGAAGATGCAGTCATTGGGGTCGTATTTACAGGGTTTTTCGCTTCCGGTTTAGTGCTAGTCACCAAAATTCCTAGCAATATTGATTTATTTCACATTCTGTTTGGCAATGTGTTGGGGATTTCTCGACAAGATATTATTCAAACTTTAATAGCTGGTAGTATCACCCTGGCAGTAATTTTATTACGACGCAAAGATTTATTACTATTTTGTTTCGACCCTAACCATGCTAAGGCGATTGGTCTCAATATCCAGGTTATGTACTATACTTTGCTCTGTGTGCTGGCTCTTACTATTGTGGCGGCTTTACAAACGGTAGGCATTATTCTGGTTATTTCTATGTTAGTGACACCTGGATCAATTGGTTATTTGTTGACCGACCGTTTTGACCGTATGTTAGTGATCTCAGTTGCCAGCAGCCTCTTTTCTTGCGTGTTGGGAACCTATCTCAGCTATCATTTCGATGTATCTACAGGCGGCAGCATTGTGGTGTTACTGAC
>JBCDDV010000506.1:0-3350 GCA_039180145.1 Cyanobacteria bacterium P01_G01_bin.49
ATATGGGTTGAAATAGAGAAAATTTCTCTGTCTATATTTCGACATATGAATAGAAAAGCCTATTTTATGTATTCTGTTATGCTAAAACAGACTTGGATTTCATGAAAATCAGTTAAGTCATTAACCAACTTTCTCACGCTTCTGGCTGCAACTGGAAGCGCTTTCTCTATGGCTGATTCTAACGTAACGATAAAAATGCGGGCTGTTGATGATGGTTTGATTACCACCGTTAACAACGTATCGAATCAGTTTACTGGGCTAACCATTGGTACTACCGCATTAGCTGTTGGATTTGCGGGTTTATCAAAAGCAACGGATTCTCAAGCTGGTAGATTTTTGCTTGGTTCTCAAAGAGCGGAAAAATACGCAAGTGCGATCGCGAAGTTAACAAATGTTAATAGTAAAGCTTTGCAAGCATTTTCAGCAGTCTCCGACGCTACGTTTATTGGAGGGCAGTTATTAACAATTACTCAGGGCGTGCAGGATGCAGCCGCTGTATACGCGAAAATTCCCCAAACTTTGCAGTTGCTGCAATCGAGCGGTGTTTCAACTAGAAGTATTGAAGATTTTTACACGCTAACCGATGCGGTTAAAGGTAGCGAAGCATCTTTGGAGCAATTCGCAATTTCCTCGGTGCAGCAGTTGGGAAGATTTGAGCAAGCTGCTGCGAGGGCGGGAACTATTTTACGCAGTAATTTACGTTTCGATGAAACGGGAGAGTCCTTAAGAGCTAATCGCGAGGAGCAGTTACAAAATGCTTTTCAGGTGCAGGATATTGTTAACCGCGATTTACAAAATTCGGTGACTTCGACGGCTGCATTGGTTGGGCAGTATGAAGTTTTGTCTGCTGGTTTTACTGGCGCGGCAGAGTCTCAACAGGTATTAAGTAGTGGTTTAAAGCTGATCGGGATTGGACAAGCTGGTGGTAATGTTGCGAATCCGACTGCTACTTTACAGCTGCTAACCAAGACTCTAAATGCTTATGAGTTGAGTGCTTCGGAATCAGCAAAAACATCCGCAATCTTAAACGGAGTAGTTGAAAATGGTCTGACTACTATTCAGGAATTATCTTTGGGCGAATGGCACTAAGATAAGCTGAAACGAATAATATATAAGAGTTTGAGAGTTTTAGGATGAGTGAATAAAGAAAGGATTAATAATTCGCGAATTATTTACGCGAATTTTTGTTTTTATTATTCTCAGTTCTTTCCTTCTCCTCATGCAAATCAATCCAACCTTGTTTAACTGAATTAATCATGCGCTCAAGAGCATCAATTTTTGCACGTCGTGCCAAAGCAAGAACAGCATCATTGTATGCATGACTACCAGGTTTACCTAGATGCTTATATTTAGAAAGCTTTGAAGAGTCACGTTGGGAAGGAAAAACTGCTTCTCGACATTGCAGTTTGTAGTACCAGTAAATATCGTATTTACCCTTAACTTGGTAACGTAAAATCCAAGAATCTTTAGGGGCAACAGAGCCAGATTCAATTATTTGTTTTATTTCACGCTCTAAACTTGACAATAACGCTGCAAGAAAGTCAGCGCGTATAATTATATCTTCTTGATTAATAGATTTTTTATTTGACATCTTAATGAAAAAAAATAAAGCTTATTCGCGTAAATAATACGCGAATATGTATATTAATTATACTTAAACCTTAGTCAAACCCATGAGAATCGATAAAAATTACATAAAAGCTAGTTAAAATAAGCACCATTACACCACTATAGGAAAACAGGATATATCGACTCAAACTAGATTGAGTATGTCTTATTTAAATAAAGATAATTAGTTTTAGTATGTCAAAAAGGGTGCAAATTCTCAAACGGGAATTCAGTAATTCAATAGGGCTGCCATTTACAGAATTATTGCCAGAAGCTTGGATAACTGAAACAATGAATGAATTAAAAATTAAATATCGTTGCCGTATATTTGACCCTATAGTAACACTATGGGCATTTTTATCCCAAGTATTAGATGCTGATAAAAGTTGTCATAATGCTGTTAGTCGCATAATCTCATACCTAGTTGGAGAAGGTGTAGAAATTCCTTCTACGGATACAAGTGCATACTGTCAAGCTCGCCAGAGATTACCAGAAAAATTGCTAGAAAAATTATTTTATAAAGTAGCAATTGGTTTAGAAGAACAATTTTGCGAAGAGTACTTATGGTGTGGCAGAAATATTAAAGTGATAGATGGTTCCAATGTATCAATGCCTGATACAAAAGAAAACCAATCAAGTTATCCTCAACATAAGAGTCAAAAAAACGGTTGTGGTTTTCCAATTGCAAAAGTAGGAGTAATTTTTAGTATTGCTACAGGCGCTGCAATTGGCTTAGTAATAGATGTTTTTAATACCCATGACATACAGTTAGCAAGAAAGCTATATCAATTTTTAAAGCCCGGTGATGTTCTTTTAGGAGATAGAGCTTTTTGTGCATATGCTGATTTGGTTAAAATCAAAAGCCTTAGTTGCGATGGTTTGTTTCGTAAACATCAAAGTCGTAAAACACAGATGAGAAGAGGAAAGATAGTTGGTAATTGTGATAAATTAGTCAAATGGTATAAGCCAAAAAAGTGTCCCAAAGGTTTAACACAAGAGGAATTTTTATCCTTACCTTCAACTTTAATTGTAAGAGAAATTTATTATTATATTTTTGTTCCAGGTTTTCGTACAAAACAAGTAAGTTTAATTACAACATTATTAGATGAGAATGAATATTCTACAGTAGATATAGTTAGGCTTTATGACGAAAGATGGAGCGTTGAGGTAAACTTAAAACATCTAAAAACAACTTTGGGGATGGATGTTCTTCGAGGTAAAACACCATCATTAGTACGTAAAGAAATTTGGGCATTTTTAATAGTTTACAATCTTCTAAGAACTTTAATGTTTGAATCTGCCCTACATGGTAAAGTATATCCTTTAAATTTATCATTGCAGGGTACTCGCCATCATTTTAATAATTTTATTCCCAAACTATTAAATACTTCTCTCAAAACTCATAGCATTATTTATCGAACATTATTAAATATATTAATCCACAAAGAAGTTCCGCAACGTCCTGGTCGTTATGAGCCAAGAGTAAGAAAGCGCCGTCCAAAAAGCTATCCTTTAATGCAAAAAACAAGGCGACAGTATCATGTTGATGTAAAATCTGCGTAATTTTATCGCTGATGATTCAAAAAAAAATAATCATACATAAGCACCTCAAGTACTAAATATAATTCGCGAAATAAATACGCGAATTAGTTCTCTTTATCTCTTGCTTACTTTATTCTACTATCCCAAATGTTTTGAAATCCCTATATTTACTGAGTTTCAGCTTATCTTAGTGCCATTCG
>JBCDDV010000507.1:0-3350 GCA_039180145.1 Cyanobacteria bacterium P01_G01_bin.49
AAGCAGCACAAATAATCCAAAGCCAACTAAATTTGAAAGATAGATAAACTAAAGAATCAATTACATATTCAGATGAATTTGTTTTTGTATAAATTGCCACGCATTGCTTCATTATTCATCTAATATTCTCCTGTGAAAACAACTTTTGTTGGCCCTGTCATATAAACTCTTCCAGTTTCTTGAGACCATTCAATGGTTAAACATCCCCCAGGTAACTCAACAGTACAAAGGCGATCGCAATTTCCTGTCAATACCCCTGCAACCACAGAAGCACAGGCACCTGTCCCACAAGCTAGAGTAATACCGGCCCCTCGTTCCCACACTCGCATTTTGAGATAATCTGGCTGTACCACCTCAATAAACTCCGTATTGGTGCGTTCAGGAAATACCGAATGATGCTCGAACTGTGGCCCAATTTTTTCTAACTCAATCTTTGCAACTTTATCGACAAAAGTAATACAGTGAGGGTTTCCCATACTGACACAAGTAACTAACCAAGACTGTCCAGCAACTTCTAAGGGTTGGTTGATAACTTTTTCATCAGCTTTAACTAAAGTAGTGGGAATTTCCTTGGCCAACAAAAAAGGATTTCCCATATCTACCCTAACTTGTCCCTCTGCTTCTAAGCGAGGAATCATAATTCCTGCTAAGGTTTGGATACGATAGGTTTTTCCAACAGTTTTATTGTCTTCTAACTCAGCAATAAAATGAGCCAAACAACGAATACCATTACCACACATTTGCGGTTCAGAACCGTCAGAATTAAAAATCCGCATAGTGTAATCACTTTCTTTGTCCCCTGGTAAGGCAAAAATCACGCCATCGGCCCCAATGCCAAAATGGCGATCGCACATTTGAATAGCTTGTTCAGGAGATACCAGAGGAGTTGAACTTGAACGGTTATCAATTAAAATAAAATCATTGCCCAATCCATGATATTTCGTAAAATTAACCGTCATTAATGATTACCTCATCAAACAAAGTGTAGAGAGCAAGGAGTTGGTTTTGAGGATACATAAATAATTATCAATCAACTGAGAAAGAATAACAAGCGATCGCCGATAATTGAAACAATAATTACAATTAAGTTTAAGGAATAATGACTGATTTTGATACAGGGTTGCCTAGCATTAGACAAATTCAAACATATATTAAAGCTCAAGAGAAAATAGCCATTAAGCTAGTCACCGATGAAACCCTAATTGGTCAGATTCGGTGGCAAGATGCCAATTGTCTTTGTTTGTATGATGAGTCTGAACAAACTATATTAATTTGGCGACAAACACTCGTTTATATAAAACCTGCCTAAAAATTGGCTGTAACCTCAATTTTTTACAGAAAAAATAGGCAATCTGAGATTATCACCCCTTATGAGCATTCAAAATATTATCGAAAATGCACTCAAAGATGGCTATCTCACGCCGAAAATGGAAGAAGAGATAGCACAAATGTCTGAGTCAGTTTCAGAACTTCCTTTCGACGAATATATGGCACTAGATCGACTGATGGGAGCTTTGCTGACTGGAGAAATCAAAGCAATGCCTCGCAAGCAATTTATTAATGTGATAGAAGAATTGGTAGTAAGTGAGGCTATTAATTGTATTGCCCAACTAGAGTCAGAACAACCCGGTTATTTGGATGTCGGCGATATTGCTGCTTATGCTCTCAACCGTTTACCACCTCTCTACGCAACCACCCAAGAAGGGGCTGAATATCAACGAAAACGAGCGAAAGAAGAACTCAAAACCTTGATTTCTCAACAGGTGAAAGAAGGCATTAAACGTTATTTAGCTCGTCCAACGGTTCCTGGGAGAAGTCCCCTCGAAAGAAAACAACACAATGATATTTTTGACAAAATGACCGATCTTCTCAAATCCCTACCCTCAGACTAATCAGAGATTTTCAAAAAATTTTGAGTTCAGGGAACCTTTTCTTAAGTACCCAGGTCTGGCATAGTAACGTGAGGAGTAATGATGCGTTGGGTAAACTCATGAGTCAAGCAATTTCTGCACCTGGATTACTAAGTCAATGGCGACAATCTCAAATAAAAGTATCCCCAGAAAAACTCTCAAATTATGATCTGATTTTACGATGTCAAGAAGGGTCTCAACCTAACCGTGGGGCGTTTGCTGAACTGCTACGGCGTTATCAGTCCCATGTTAATCGGATTTTGTATCATCTTGCCCCTGACTGGCAAGATCGTGCTGATTTGGCCCAAGAAGTCTGGATTCGTGTATACCGCAATATTAAGCGTCTCAATGAACCCGTGAAATTTCGGGGTTGGTTGAGCCGTATCGCCACTAATTTATTTTATGATGAATTGCGTAAGCGTAAGCGCGTTAGTCATCCTATCTCCTTAGATGCGCCAAGACGTGTTGATGACGGAGAAATTGAGTGGGATATTGTGTCTGATTATCCAAGTCCTGATGATAACCTGGCTACCCGTGAATTTTATGATCGCTTACAAGTGGCGATCGCTGATTTACCAGAAGCCTTTCGGACAACGATTGTTCTCCGAGAAATTGAAGGCTTAGCTTATGAAGAAATCGCAGAGATGACAGGGGTTTCTTTAGGAACTGTTAAATCTCGCATTGCCAGAGCCAGAGCCAAGCTACAATCAATTTTGCAACAATATCTTGACTAACTGACCTTTCAATAAACATTGAACATTTTGGTTTCAAACCTCTTCTAACAGAATAAACAACTTTGAGGGAGGGTTTAAGCCTACTTTTAAACAAATGCTAAATGCTAAATGATGTGACGAAAAATAAACGTTATCTCAGTTAGAATTTGTGAGGGGTGTCATGACATTGCTATTTTTAGCATAAGTCTCCGCAGCCAAATTTCTTGGTTTAGCTTTTGGGAGAGGTTCATCATGATGTCTGATTTTGACCAAAAACAAGGGTTTTTGCCCTCTGATTTAAGTGCTATGGATAATCAGTTTGAGCGTTTTGAGTTGTTGAGTGCCTATATAGATGGAGAAGTGACAGCCCAAGAACGCAAGCAAGTCCAGCAATGGCTTGATACTGATCCCCAGTTTCATCAGTTGTATAAGGAACTGTTACGTCTACAACGGGAAATACCTGCCGTTGAGATCCCTGAAAATTCTGTTACCCCTGATCAGTTATCGGATCAAGTCTTTGATAGTATTGATCGTCAACAGCGTAGTAGACGAGGGATGCTTGTTGGCGGTTTAGCGATCGCTGCTGTTATGGTGGGTACTGTTTCTAATTTGTGGCTACGAGATCCTGTTTCCTTCCCTCGTTATGCTGAGCGTCAAACTCCGGCGAAGATGGAAACAGAAGCACTAACGATTGCTTTAAATCGTCCTCTGTTTGAAATTCCCCCGA
>JBCDDV010000508.1:0-3343 GCA_039180145.1 Cyanobacteria bacterium P01_G01_bin.49
AAAAATTTCTATGTTAAAAACAAAACAGCAATTCCAAACATTTGAAGAATATTTATCTTTTGATGACGGCAACAATAAACTTTATGAGTTGTTTAATGGAGAGTTAATTGAGATGCCACCAGAGTCAGGGATTAATGTTCAAATTGCCACTTTTTTACTCTTACAATTTGCTACATTGTTAGGCTATAAGAGAGTAAGAGGTCATGGACTAGAATTAGAAGTAAGAGGGGAACCGAGAAATCGTTATCCGGATCTCACAATCATTAGGGAGGAGCATATCAATTTACTATCTAAACGTAATACGATTCGTCTATTTATGCCACCTCCTTTGTTAGTCATTGAAATTGTTAGTCCTGGAGAATTACAGAGGGATAGAGACTACGTGGCTAAGCGGATACGTCTTGATGCAGTCGTTAATTAGGGAGACCCCCAATACCACGCTGCATCGCAGTATCAAGATTGTGAGATTCCTGAATATTGGATTATCGATCCTCAAACGCAAACGGTATTAGTGTTAAAACTTAAAGACAAAACCTATACTGAAGTTGGAAACTTTTCAGAAAATACTCAAATAATCTCCCCACAATTTAAAGCGTTAAGTTTAACAACATCACAACTTTTTACAGCAGGAAAATAAGACAGCGAAGATAAGTAATTTGTGAGACAAAGTTTCGACATCATTAAGGGGTTTTCTGCAATTCTGGACGCTCTTCTGCAACAATGGCTTCTTCTACAGGACAAACTTGTAAACAAATTCCGCAGTCGATGCAGGTACTAAAATCGATCCAGTACCAATCAGTCCCTTTAGCATTTTTACCAGGGCCCTCATGAATACAGGCGACGGGACAAGCATCGACACAGTCAGCGACACCTTCGCAGGTTTCAGTCACAATTGTATGAGGCAAGGGTGTTCTCCTTTGAATGGATGGTATCGTTAATTATTGTAAACGACCTCAGTTAACTTGACCAAATTTGCCAGAAGGGAACAGGCAACACAATAATTGATCGTTTATTAATAATTTAACTGTAATATAAGTCTTAATCTATTTCGTATTTAAGTCATCAATTAACAAAATAATGTTGAAGTCTTTTCGTTCTATAATGTCTCCCAAAATCTTTAATTTATTAATCAGTGTTTTGGTTGTTGCTGCAATAACAAGCTATCTCTACTGGGTCAAGTTTGATGGCAATATTACAGCTTTTTTTCGCATTGGGTCTATTTTACCCCTTTCTCCCTATCTTAATCCCGGAACAACGGTAATTTATCAAGGAGAAATTGGTTACGATGGTCAACAATTCCTAAGTCTCGCTTTTGATCCATTTTTGCACAATCCGGAAACAATTAACAGTTTAGATCATCCTATTTATCGTTACCGTCGAATTTTTTATCCTTTAATAAGTTATTGTTTAAGTTTCGGAAACCGGACGCTTATTCCCTATATAATGGTGGGAATTAATGTCATTTCCATTATTGCGATCGTTGCTATAGCAAGTTTATATTTTCAATCAAATACTAAGTTCAAATATCAACCACTTTTAGCTTTATGTATTCCTGGTATTTGGATGGTTTTATCTTTAGGAACGGCTGATTTATTAAGTAGTGTTTTTCTCATTGGTGCTTTTTATTGTTATCGTTATGATAAGCCAATAGGAACAGCAATTTTTATTAGTTTAGGTTGTTTGACCAGAGAAACTTTATTATTAATGTGGTTAGCTTTATTTATTGCTAGTTTTTTAGAAAAGAAAAGTCAGCAGATTAAACAGTTATTATGGGCTTTGTTACCACCAGTATTGTGGACAATTTATATCAGTTTTTTAGATTTACCTGGTAAAGTGAGAGTGAAAGATAACTTTGGTTATCCTTTTGTTGGTATTTTTAATAAGTTCGCTTCTCTTGTAACTGGAGGAATTAATGGCAGGAATTTATTTGAAGCATATATGTTTATTATTTTATTGATGATTCTTTTTGGGATTTTCGCTGTTCATATTAGAAATAAACAAGATAACTTATTAATGAGTGTTAGCAATATTTTTTATAGTATTATGTTACTCTTCAGTAGCATGACAATTCTTGGCTATTATTTAGATTATTCACGAGTATTTATGGATATTTATTTTCTACTATTATTATCGTGGAATTATAGTAAAATGCCCTGGAAAACATCCCTTTTGTCAGCTTCGGGTTTGAGTAGTTTAGTTTTTTTGGGTTTACACTCTTAAAGTAGTGCAGCAGACTGTTTATCTAAGAATAAAGTTGCATCAGAATGTTGTCTTAAAACAGAGGCAGGACAGTGATGAGAAATTTCATTTTGCAACATTGCTTTGACAATTTCTTGCTTGTTTTTTCCAGGAGCTAAACAAATAATTTTTTTTGATGATAATATAGCAGGAATCGTGACAGTAAACGCATATTTAGGAACTTTTTCAAAAGATCGAAAGTGTCCTTGATGCACTTGCACCGAGCGAGTTTGTTGGTCGAGACGGACTAATTTGACCCAATGAGGATCATTGAAATTAACGACTTGTGGTTCATTGAAGGCTAAATGACCATTGATACCAATACCAAGACAACATAAATCAATGGGCTGTTGTTTCAAGAGTTTTGTATAGCGATCGCATTCATTTAAAGGTTCTAAAACATCGCCGATTAAGTAATGGAATACCTTAGGGTTAATTCGTTTTTCTACTCTTTCATGAAGATAAAATTGAAAACTAGCTGGATTTTTTCCATCAATACCTAGATATTCATCTAGATGAAATAAGTTGATTTTTGTCCAATCAATTTTGTGGGTGGCAATTAGCACATTTAAAAACTGAAGCTGAGAATTTCCTGTGGCTAATAATATTGCCGCTTCGCCCTTTTCTTGTAATACTTTCTCTAAGTATTCTTGTCCTAGTTTAGCCGCCCCAATTGATAACTCATTCTCATTATCATAGATTTGAGCCGATAAAGAATCAACTGTTAATAATTGGTGAAATTTCATTAAAAACCTAGTCTCAATTAAACTTGTGGATTGATACGTTTTTCTGGCATATTGGGAGCAATTTTTGGGTTTTTAAGGGAATAGCCTTGTCTTTCAAGATTTTGAACAAACTGATCGGAATTATTTTGATTAGCTTCTATTTGATCAGAATAAATTTTTCTGGCTTTTTTGAGTTTAGCTTTACGTCCCATGATTATATCCTTATATTTAAGGTCTTTACTTGATAATTTTACTTGAATTACGTGAAATTTTGGCTATTTTGTCAAAATCATTAATATTCTAATTGCTTTAAATAAACGTTCCTTGTTATGTCAGTGATAAGTTTACCCTTAATTCTCTAAAAAAACTCTCATATATTG
>JBCDDV010000509.1:0-3342 GCA_039180145.1 Cyanobacteria bacterium P01_G01_bin.49
CTCAAATAATCACTCAAACTGTGACAAACCAATGATTCACATCCGTACCTCACTCAAGGATTCTCAAAATGTGTTAATCAATATCGCTGATAATGGTGTTGGTATCAGCAAATCCGTTCTAAATAAAATATTTGACCCATTTTTTACCACAAAACCCGTTGGTAGCGGTACGGGTTTAGGATTATCAACCAGCTATTCTATTGTGGTTGACAAACATGGAGGTAAGTTAAACTGCATTTCTACATCTCTTGAAGGTACGGAGTTTGTAATCGAATTACCGCTAAAACCTGATAGTAAGTAATTGGCAGCGTTACAAGCCAAAAAGCCCGTTTGTAGAATTTCAACCCATGCATATGGGCTTCGTTTTTATCGCTGCACCCTTATAGAGTGGCGGATAAAATGTTTTTTTAATTTTAGGCAAAATTCATTGTACATTTGTCATTGCGAGTTGAACGTTCATTGAAGATGTTCCCGAATGGTAGTGAAACGAAGCAATCCCAATGTGTTGTGATTGCTTCGCTGTCGTATGTCCTATCGGACACGCTGCGCGTTCAGCTTGCTGACCCGTTAGGGTAACGCAATGACACAAATAATTTTGCATACCCACTTATTGAAAGTTGCTGGTGTATTAATTGTGGGGAAATATCCTTTCTTTTGCTACAATTCCCTTGCCCCAAAATCACTGTATAATTAAGTTTCTGGGGAAAAAGTAATGCGGATAAACAATGCACTAGACCTCTCCGAAAATTAAATATGCGTCAGTTACAACCCTTGTAGAGACGTAAAATTTTACGTCTCTACATTCTTTCCCGGAGATGTCTACTGTTAGAAAAGAAGAATCGCGAATGATAAAGTAATGCTTTGCCCTACTTTGTAACTCTATGTCTCAGGTATCGCTCCCCCAATCGCTTTATCCAAACTTACCCCTCACTGCTCTTGCACCTATGCAAGACGTGACAAACCTCTGGTTTATGAAAATTCTTGCCCACTATGGCAGTCCTGACTACTTCTTTACCGAATACTTTCGCGTCCGCGACGACTCGCGGCTCAATCGTAAGATTTTGGCTTCAATCACCGAAAACGACACCAATCGTCCTGTTTTTGCTCAAATGATTGGCGAAAGTATTCCAGATTTAGTCAGAACAGCAAGGGAACTCTGTCAATATAATATTGCTGGAATTGACTTAAATATGGGTTGTCCGGCACCTAGAGTTTATCGCAAAAATGTTGGGGGTGGATTACTGCGAGAACCTGAAAAAGTAAATCGGATTTTGGGAGAACTGCGTTCTGCTGTGAACGACCGACCTTTGACGGTGAAGATGCGTGTAGGCTTTGACAATACGGATACCTTTGACGAAATTTTAGATATAATTAATCGCCACAATATTGATTTACTCAGCTTGCACGGTCGCACTGTGAAAGATATGTATCGTGGGGCAGTGAAATACGATTTGATTGCTAAAGCAGTCAAACGAGTCAATTGTCCGGTGCTTGCCAACGGCAATATTGATTCTGCTGCAACTGCCCTCAAAGTGCTTTCTCAGACAGGCGCGGCAGGTGTGATGGTGGGACGCTGGGCGATCGCAAATCCTTGGATTTTTAATCAAATTCGGCTCTGTTTGCGGTCTGAGCCGATTTTGCCCGTTCCTTTAGTCGAAGTACGTGAATATATTGAACGTTTACGGCAAACTCCCGAAGCAGTAAAAACACCACTTCGAGCGCGTGCGGGACACCTCAAAATGTACCTCAACTACATCGCACTTTTAGTTGACACGAATGGTAATTTTCTGCGACTGATGCGAAAGACACAGACTGAGGTAGAATTGCTTAAACTTTGCGATCGCGTTCTCCTCAATAGCAACGAAAACTTAGCCCTAGCACCGTACTCAAGCAATTAATTTTTCATGTGTACAAACATAATAAAGTTGGTAACTGGAAACGACTGAAAGCCATAATTTGTCGTTCTATGCTGCACAGCTTTTTATAATAAAGTTGGTTTCTCCAGATGCCCAATTGTTCTCCATCTAAGATTTGCGCTCGTAATAAAGTTGGAAACTGTTACATAAAGATACATTCCATTACTTGAAGTTAGCTAAAAATTCTAAAGCAGTATCAATTGCTTGAAGAAAAAATGGTTCTTTTAGAATTTTTGAACTCCCTAAACCTGCTTTACGTAAAAGTTGATAGCGAGACGGATAAATCATCTCAAGTTGAAAACTCCGAGTTGCCCATTCGAGACGACGAATAGCAAAATCCTTATAACTTTCAATCGAAATCGATATAACTTTTGAAGTTAAAGGCAGTTTGTCACGCATCTTTTTATTAAAGAGGTCTGGACGGTTAATAGCAGCACAGATTGCTTTTATTGTTATTCTTTTTAGACGACCAGGAGCATTTTTAATCAAAGCTACTCCATTTTTTACTGCTCTGGTTAGCTCTTCGTCGCGTTTTGACCAGTCTATAATGGTTCTAGCTCCTCCTCTATTTCGAGGTGGTAGATGAGCTTCAAACCATTCATAATCGTGCTTATAAAGCCAGCTATAAACAGAATTAAATTTTTGTGTTAAAAGGCTGTGTGTTGCTTGTGGATATTTTTCTCTAATAGAGAGCCAAACAGTACGTAAATGTTCTCGTTTTTCTTGAAACGTTTCTTTATTTTTTGTAGATAAATGTAAATCATGATTAGTAAGTTTTGATTGATGTCGCGGTCCAGTACGAGGAAACTCTAGACCGAGTTTGATAGCATGTCGTTTAATAGTCCTACCAGTAACACCAAGTCGCCGTCCAATTTCAGACAAACTTAGGGATGAATCTGTCCAAAAAGTTCTTAAGGCCGTTTCCCATGATTGACTGTCGGGAGTACAGCGCGAGTAAGAAAATCTATCATTGATTGACTTGTCAGGAGGAGTTCGAGAATAACTAAAGCCACAAGCACAACGAAACTTACCGATGGGTTTTTTAGTTTCGTTTACCCGAGTCATACTATATTTATGGATTGTTAATTGTCTAAAATGTTCGCTGGTTGGGTCAAGACAAGGCCAAGGACCATCACCAAATGGTTTAAGAATACTTTTTGAATAGTCGTTTTGGAAAAAAGACTCTGCTGTTAATCCTAAAAACTGAATCAGTAAAAGATGATGAATAGGATGGCTAGCAGAATTTTTACCTAAATTACGTAGCAAGTTAATTAACCAATTAGCATTTTTATTCTTATCAATTGGGCATGATAATTTATTTAATAAATCATCAGAATAATAATTTAAAAAATTTTCTAGTAATGCTGTGACTTTGATAGTTTTATTCCAATTAGCTAATTGGTTATCAAGCAAATTTATAATATAC
>JBCDDV010000510.1:0-3342 GCA_039180145.1 Cyanobacteria bacterium P01_G01_bin.49
CCCATCAACCCCTAAATGGTAACTTAAGCCAATTCCAGTGATCCAAGGTAAATACTCAGTAAACTGAATATTGGGGTTACTCGGGTCAAATTGAAACCCAAGAATTAAGGTAACTATAATCAGAATAATGGCAACCAAGATTCCCAGAAAACGATCAAAACTACTCTCTTGTTTTCCTGGTAAAAAAGCAATCAATGCTGCCCCGACTAAGGGAATCCAAATTAAGGCACTGAGCATCATTAATCTTTTGACTCCTGAATTATAAATTTCCGTTTTGATAGTTAATGATTGCTCATCAATGTTCAAGCTTTAACCATCAACAATCAACTAGATATATTGAGATATCAAAGATGACCAATAATCAATAATAATTGACCATTGACCACTTAAAACAAACCACATCAACAAACTAACCCCGATAAGAATGGTCAAAATATAAAACTGTGACTGCCCAGATACATTGTATTTCAAAGCATTGCCGCTAAAAATCGTCATCAAACTCACCAAATTAACCGCCCCATCGACGATATAACGATCAAACCAAGCTGTTAAACGAGAAATTCCAGCCACAGCAGCAACAACTGTTACCTCATAAACCGTTTCTAAATAAAAATCGTAGGCGAATAAATCTTGGAAAAATCGCCAATATAGTTGCATTCGCCGTTCCCAAGAACGACTCACTTGACGCAACATTCCTGCTAAACAGCCAATGAAACCCGATGCAATTAATAAAGGGACTGCCCACTGTACTGCCAAGGATGTATTTTCGTTCAAAGGATTAGTAGAAGACAACCATAGGGGCCAACGAATTGGTGCCAGGGGCGTAATTAAGGTAAAAATCGTCAACGTTACCATCGGAAACGCCATCGGCCAAGAAACTTCAGGGGCGCGGCGGGTTTTCTTTTGAGGCGTTCCCAGAAACACAGAACGGAAAACACGGGTTAAATTCAAGGCACATAAGCCATTGACAAATATCAAAACTCCTAATAACCAAATTGGAACATTCCAAGATCCACTAAACCACCGTTGCCATGTCCAAAACATTCCCATCGGTAACAAAGCCACTAACCCGGCCGACCCTACCACAAATGAGGTGGTTGTCGCTGGCATTCGCGACCATAAACCTCCCATTTCTGTAATATTTTGATCACTGGTGATTAGAATAACCGCGCCAACACTCATAAATAGCAATGCTTTGGCGATCGCATGGGTAAAGACTAATAAAAAGGCAATATCCACATGACCTAAACCAACGGCAATAAACACTAATCCTAAATAAGCACTGGTAGAGTGGGACAGGGCCCGTTTAATATCAATTTGTGCGACAGCCATCAAAGATGTACCAATGGCGGTGACAACCCCCAAAATAATTAGGGCATCCGAAGAAACCGGAGAAAGAGTAAACACAGGTTGTAGTTTAATTAAGACATAAGCTCCGGCTGACACGACAATGGAGTTCCGCATGATTCCAGCCGGGTTTGGCCCTTCCATCGCTTCATCTAACCACAAATTTAGAGGAAATTGGGCGCATTTTCCGGTTGGCCCAGCGATTAAGGATAGTCCTAATAAGGCTGCGGTTAAAGGAGGCACTGGGTCACTTGAAGCCCAATTTCCCAGTTGAGAGAAGGTTAACCCTTCCCCATAGCTAGATAAGGCAACCAACCCCATCAGTAAAACAATATCTCCGACTCGTTTGGTTAAAAATGCGTCTCTTGCTGCTGTGACTACTAAGGGTTGAGCATACCAGAAACCCACTAATAGGTAAGTGGAGAGGGTTAAAATTTCTAGGAGTCCATAACTGAGCAAAAGAGAGTCACTTAAAGCAATTCCCCCCAATGCTGCTTCAAACACCCCCATCAGTCCAAAAAATCGTGCCAGTGACCAATCTTTTTCCATATAACCCAAAGCATAGATCTGGGCCAACAGGCTAATTCCCGTTACGACTTCTAAGGCCCCTAAACTGACCGGGGATAATTCTACTGCTAAAGATAAATCCAAATCCGCCACTTTTAGCCATTGAAAGACTAATTGTTGTGTCTGTCCTTGCCAAATTAAACTAAAAGCAATAGAAACATGGATAAAAGCAACTATAGTCATCAAAAGATTTAAGTAGGTTGCTGGCCGAGGGCCGGTGTGACGAATGATGCCTAATGACCAAGGCAACGTTAATAACGCACCGATTAAACTGTAAACAGGAATCAACCAACTACTTTGTAGAAGAAAATCACTCATCTAAATAAAAGGCCTTTGAGTAGACAATAATATCAGGTTTGATTGAATATATATTTCGTTAAATCATCTCGGTATCCCGTTTCATTAAATGGGTGAATCTCATCATAAGTGACAACCTCTTAAAATGCGTCTGATCAAATTTATTAGTTAAGAGATTATTGAGTAATCTTTTATCAAACAAAAGAAGGCGATTACTACCACAAAAATTGCTCAGTTATGACAACTGATTAGAGTCAATTGTATAGCAGGAAGATATACCTAGTTTGCTTTTTTAAGTTATCGCTTTTTTTAAGGCTACTTTTTCAAAATCTGACTAGACTCTTCAAGTATTATTACCTAAAGAACCTTCATCAATCTTTCCTTGGCTCATTTGAGAATTGAACTAACCCTGAACAGATAACCGACCATAAGAGCTACTATAACTGAAAACAGTATGCCGCTTCAGTAAAGTCTCTTCAGTCGATCGACCCAAGTTAATCACTTATGATGAAGAAATTATAAAACAGTCTGACCCCTTCTACAAAGTCTCAGTCATCGATATAACGATAACTTCAGTAGACTTTCCCTTAACCATTAATTTTCATTAACCATCAGATTAGAAAATATCATCGTGATTTATATTGTCAAAGGGCCCAAGTTTATCTATTGTTTATATAGGTTGATAAGTTAGCTACTCTCGTTCAAATTTTTCATCCAGTCTTTTTTCACTGGGAGAATAGCATTTCAGAGGGTTAAATAATGGCAAAATTAGGTAGAAATATCTAATGTGCTAATTGTTGTCCTATCTGGAACCGCTTTTCTTGAAAGTTGGCAATAATTTACCAACTGAAAATAGTAGGTAGCTTCTGATTAATTAATTTTAGTTTTGGCTTAATCGAGGACAGTTAAAATGCCAATTGCCGTTGGAATGATCGAAACGTTGGGCTTTCCTGCTGTGGTTGAAGCAGCAGATGCGATGGTGAAAGCTGCTCGTGTCACTTTAGTAGGATACGAAAAGATTGGGAGTGGTCGCGTTACGGTAATTGTGCGGGGCGATGTTTCAGAGGTGCAAGCATCGGTTGCTGCTGGTGTTGAGAATGCTAACCGAGTTAATGGGGGGGAAGTTCTTTC
>JBCDDV010000511.1:0-3341 GCA_039180145.1 Cyanobacteria bacterium P01_G01_bin.49
AGGGTTGATATTCGAGAGATTTCTAAGAAGGAGTTGCGACAATATGTCGGGATGATTTTACAAGAAAGTTTTCTCTTTGCTGGTGATGTTAAACGGAATATTACGTTAGGAGAAGATTATTCTTTGGACGCTGTTAAAGAAGCAGCCAAGTTAACGAATGTTAATGATTTTATTGAGGAATTACCACAAGGATATCATACTCAGTTACGAGAAAGAGGAACCAACTTATCAGGGGGACAAAAACAATTATTAGCCTTTGCCAGAGTCGCAATTCGTAATCCTAATATTTTAGTTTTAGATGAGGCGACAGCAAGTTTAGATGTGAGAACAGAAGCTTTAATTCAAGAAGCATTAGATCATTTACTGATTAATAGAACGGCAATTATTATTGCTCACAGACTTTCAACAATTCGTAATGTTGATCGCATTTTTGTTTTGAAGAATGGTGAAATTATTGAATCGGGTAATCATGAAGAATTAATTAATACAAAAGGTTTATATCGGAGTTTATATGAGTTACAAATGATGGGATATGAGAACTAAATTGGGTTTTGAATTAGGCAGTAATTTTGCAAAGTAAATTATTACAAATATGACGTTATCTAGACGAGAATTTCTTAATTTTACAGGACTCAGTGTTACTGTTGGGGTTGCTGCTGTTTATCTCAAAAATTACCAGACTCGTATTGCCAATGGACAAACCACAAAGATTGAGAAATTCGGCAATTTAGTGACTGATTCTAATGGCATTTTAGATCTTCCTCGAGGGTGGCAATATAAAATAATTTCTCAACAGGGAAACTCCATGAGTGACGGCACAATTGTTCCCGGTAGCTTTGATGGAATGGCAGCATTCCCTGGAAAAAATGGACAAATAATTTTAGTGCGAAATCATGAACTCAATCCCCATGAAATGCCTGGGATAAATGCTCTTAAACAATATAAATACGATCAGTTATCTCAAGGGGGGACTACCACTTTAATTGTTAATAATGATCGTGTCTTAGAACAAGAATTTGTTTCATTAGCAGGAACAAACCGCAATTGTGCCGGAGGAACAACCCCTTGGGGTTCTTGGATTAGTTGTGAAGAAGAAACCTCTACTCCTCAGATGAATTCTCAGAGAAATCCGATCAATGTTTCTGTTAAACATGGCTATAATTTTGAAATCCCATCCCAAGGGGAAATTATCAAACCAATTCCTTTAATTTCTATGGGAAGATTTCGCCATGAAGCGATCGCCGTAGATCCCAAAACAGGGTATATTTATCAAACAGAAGATCAAAATGATAGCTGCTTTTATCGATTTCGTCCTCATGAGACAAAAAATTTACAAGCAGGCGGAATTTTAGAAGCATTAGTAATTGAAGATCTACCAAAGATTAATACTAGTAAAAACTATCCCTTAAATCAAGAAAAATCTGTCAAATGGGTACAACTTGAAACGGTTGATCCTGATCAAGATACCCTACGTTATCAAGCGCAAAGTAAGGGTGCAGCAATCTTCAAACGAGGAGAAGGAATTTGCTTAGCAAGGGATGAATTTTATTTCACTTGCACCAGTGGGGGAAATGCAGGAAAGGGGCAAATTTTTCGGTATAATCCTCTTCAAGAAACTATTTCTTTATTTGTAGAATCTCCAGGCACAAAAAGTCTAGATTATCCTGATAATTTAATCTTATCTCCCTTTGGAGATTTAGTTGTCTGCGAAGACGGTGCAGGGGAACAATTTTTAATCGGTGTAACTCCCCAAGGAGAATGTTATCAATTAGCGCGTAATGCTTATAACAATAGTGAATTTGCAGGTGTTTGTTTTTCTCCTGATGGTCAAACGATGTTTGTTAATATTTATTCACCAGGGTTAACGTTAGCAATATGGGGAAATTGGGAAACGGTTTAAAAAATAATGACTCAGACAATTGAAGATTTTAATACTATCCTAAATTTTTGGTTTGGAAAACCAGAAGAAAAAAATTACGGAAAACCCAATAAATTCTGGTTTATAAAAGATACAAAATTTGATCAAAAAGTGCGATCTAAGTTTCTTACTATTTATCAGCAAGCAGCAGAAGGGAACCTAAATCATTGGCAAGCATTACCCCTTAGCTGCTTGGCTTTAATTATTATCTTAGATCAATTTCCTCGTAATATGTTTCGTCAGTCACCCCAAGCATTTGCAAGTGATGACTATGCTTTAAATCTTGCTCAATATGCTATTAATAATAATTTTGATTGTCAAGTATCACCTGTACAACGTTGGTTTATTTATTTGCCATTTGAACATAGTGAAAATTTAATTCATCAACAGCAATCAGTCACTTTATTCTCACAACTCAAAGACGATCCAGATAGTAAAAGTACAATAGACTATGCTTATAAACATTTGAAAATTATTGAGCGTTTTGGTCGTTTTCCTCATCGAAATCAAATATTAGGGAGGGTGAGTACACCAGAAGAGATAAAGTTTCTGCAACAACCTGGAGCATCTTTTTAATGATTATAAGTGGTAATCAATAATTTCTCCATCGTTTCCTAATGAGGGATAGGATTCATCCTTTTCTTGGTACATTAATGCAATTTCAGGATAACTCCATTCAAATAAAATTTTCTGATAAATCTTTGAATCAAGGCGTGTTTTCTCGTACATTCCTTTGGCTAATCTTTGACGTTGTGCTTCAAATAAAATAACAGCAGCAGCAACGGAAACATTGAGAGATTGTACCATTCCTAGCATGGGAATAATAATATGTCCATCAACTAATTGAGCAGCTTCTTCGCTGACCCCCCATTTTTCTGCGCCTAACAAGATAGCTGTGGGTTGAGTATAATCAATATAGCGATAGTCTAGAGATTTATCACTGAAATGAGCAGCATATATCTTGAAATTTTTCTGTTTTAGATGATGAGTAGCCGTTTTAATATCAGGATGAGTGTTTAAAAAAATCCATTTATCACTACCTTGAGAAACTTGAGAAAATGTTGGTAATTCATCAGTAATATTGATACTATGAACTTCTAAAATTCCCACTGCATCACAAGTACGAATAATAGCCGATAAATTGTGAGGTTTATGAACATCTTCTGTTAATACAGTTAAGTCTGGTTGTCGTTGGTCAAGAACTTGTTTTAAGCGATGATAGCGTCTAGGAAGCACATTTATTCAGAGATAGTCTCTCTTAAGTTAAGGTTAACAAAATAAGATTGTTGTAAATATTTTATCATTTTTGGGTGAATTTAAAATTTTTTCTCTCACCTTTTAAAGATATATAAACTAATGATAAAATATAAGGTGTAATTTGAAAATAGTTTTATGAAAACTTACGATTGGATTGTTGTTGGTG
>JBCDDV010000512.1:0-3334 GCA_039180145.1 Cyanobacteria bacterium P01_G01_bin.49
ATTAATATTTTAGAGAGTAATGTTTCGACTTCGCAATAGTAATGTGAGATAAGTTTTTTTTTAAAGGTGGTACAGTGACCACCCGCTTTGATTAGTTTTGGCTTTCTATTTCACTTAATCTTGCTTCAAGGTTTCGGAATCTTTGCTCAATGTCGAGGTGTTCTTCTTGAGGCGCGTGCTGGTTCCAAGGGAACCTTGGAACAGGTCGCCTCGCTGATTCATTGGTGATACTGTAACCGATTAATTGTTCAATTCGTCTCTCATTACGGTTAGACCTTTCAATAAATTGGTTCATCTCCTCAATCATAATTTGCAAAGTCTCTCTTTCTCGTTCTTGTGCATCTTGGAATTGAAGCTGTCTTTCTCGTAATTCAAGTTGACTTTCGTGCAGTTGCATTTGACTCTCTTGTAATTGTCTTTGAACAGCTAACATCCCCTCAATTGTTTTTTGGATTTCTTCAAAGGTCATAGATGCTAAACTCCTAGTAGAGATTATTTTATTTGAGATGTCCCCTAGTTGCAGCTAGGGGATTAACTTTATTTTATTCGAGGTGTCCAACGCCTAAAAATTCGCGCATTGTGTTGATTTCAATTACATCAAACTTTTCCGAATAATTCCTGATATTTGTTCCACCAATAAAACCACCACAAAAATCACAATAATGGTCATTAATGCTTCGTCATAACGCAACAACTGCATAGAGGTGGCTAACTCTACCCCAATACCTCCTGCACCGACTAAACCCAAAACCACAGCAGAACGCACAGATGCTTCTAAAGAATACAAAGTAGAAGCGACAAAAGAAGGCATAGTGACAGGAAAAATTGCCCCAACAATAATACCCCATTGCGATGCACCCAAAGCCCGTAACGCTTCGACTGGTTTAGGATCGATTTCTTCAATGCGTTCAGCAAAAAATTTCCCACAAAAACCCATCACATCAACCATAATCGCTAAAATTCCTGCTCCTGCACCTAATCCAACCACGACAATAAACAGTAAACCCCACACCAGATCGGGAATGACTCTCAACAGGGTAATAAAACCGCGACTTAAGATGTATATTGCTCGATTAGGACTGGTATTTTTGGCAGCAAGTAACGATAAGGGTAAGCTGAATAAAGCACCAAAAACCGTCCCCACTAAAGCCATTTCAAAGGTTTCGATAGTGGCGGTAATAATATTAATGAGACGATCTGGTTTCGGGGGAAACGCCTCGGCTAGAAATTCTCCCAAGCGAAAAAACCCTTTATAAATTCTCTCTGGCGTTAGTCCGCTAACATACAAACCATGTAAGAAAAAAGCTAAGAGGATACCTATCCCCAACCAGACAGTAAACTTCGGTTTACGGAAACGAGGTGGAGGTGCGTTTATTGATCGCTTGTGAGACTTACTTAATTTCATTATTATTAAGTCGAAATTTCCCTTACTTCTAACTCTGAACGCTTAACATCGAACTCAGGTTGATAAAGCATCGTTAAATCTCGATCATCAAGGCGATTTACCGTCGTATCTAC
Source organism: Cyanobacteria bacterium P01_G01_bin.49 (assembly GCA_039180145.1). Taxonomy (GTDB): domain Bacteria; phylum Cyanobacteriota; class Cyanobacteriia; order Cyanobacteriales; family Microcystaceae; genus JBCDDV01. Next base: position 1,519 of record JBCDDV010000512.1, read on the forward strand.
CTGAATTTTGCCGTCTCGTAACCCAATAATGCGATCGCCATATTCTTTAGCTAACGCCAGTTGATGCAGGGTACAAATGACGGTTAATCGTTGTTCTCTCACAATTGACCACAATAAATCCATTACCTCTTTCCCCGCTTGCGGATCAAGACTAGCAACAGGTTCATCCACTAAGATTAACTTCGGGTTTTGCATCAAAGTTCGGGCGATCGCCACTCTTTGCTGTTGTCCACCAGATAGGGTATCGGCTCTTTGTTGAGCAAAATGGGTTAAATTCACCCGATCTAGACATTCCATTGCTCTTTTTCGCTCTTTTTCTGGGGCAGTGGCAGGAAACCAATACCGAGGGCTGGTACTGCGTCCCAATGCGCCATGTAAGACGTTGTGGAAAGCTGATAAACTCCCCACGAGATGGAATTTTTGAAACACCATCCCTAGTTGCGATCGCATTTGTCGTAACTGTTTAGCATCAAGCTTCGATAGTTGCCAATTCCCAATGCAAATATCCCCAGAGGTAGCCGTTTCTAACCCCAAAATACAGCGCAATAACGTCGATTTTCCCGAACCATTTGCTCCTAAAAGTACAATTCCTTCCCCTGGTTGCGCCGAGAAACTAACCCGATCTAAAGCAGTGGTTCCGTTGAGATAAACTTTAGTAAGTTCGCTAATTTTCAGCGATAACATTGTTTTAATTAATTACCTGGACAAAAATAAACGTTACAGTTGAGACGAGGCAGGAGGAAAGAAAAAAGATTATAAAGTCTTAAACCCTAATTCTTTAGTTGAAATAATCCCTTGCGTAGCCATCCTCCTAACACCGAACTCCGAACTCCGAACTCCGAACTCCGAACTCCCGTCAATTTCCAACAAATTCGGTAAAATCGTTGACTCCAATGGCTTGATAAGCTTCGCGAATGGGATCGTAATCGGAGTCTTTTGCTTCAATTAACGTAGAACCTTGATATTTTTCGTTTGCTTCGACCGCCACAATTCCTGCAATTAACTGATCTTGATTTTCCACCATGCGATCTTTAATTTGCTCAATATATTCAGGCTTTAATTTGTTACTGGCAATGAATACATCACTGGGTAAGAGATCCCCTGTTTCAATAATGGGATACTCTTCTGATTTAAGACTTTTGGCTTGCATAAAGCGATCGTAATCTAATGCCGATCCTCCCCAAGCTTCCACATCTTCATTTCTGAATGCTTGTAAATCTGTATCACCAAGCATCTTAATTTCAATATCTTTTTCTGGTTCTAAACCTGCATCGACGAGAATTTTAGTGGGGCCTAATTGTCCGCTAGTAGAACCGAGATCGGACATGGCGATTGTTTTGCCTTTAAGATCTTTTAGAGACTTAATACCACTATTTTGATGAACTGCAATGACAGACCGATAGTTAGGACGGGTAATGGCAATAAAGGGTACAGCCTCGGTTTTAGCTTGCATTACCACATATTCAGCCGGCCCTGTCAAGACGATATCGACTTGATCCGATTGTAAAGCGACTGCTGCTGCGGTGCGATCAGCAACAGGAAAGAATTCGATTTCTTTATCCAATGTTTCAGCTAACGCGTCACGAAACGGTTCATAATCCCGTTGCAACTCTTCTAATCCTTGTACATCAGTTACCGCAAAACGCAATGTATCCGGTTCTTGGTTAGGGTTGGTGGAGGAATTAATAGACTCACCACCACCACAACCGACCAGAAATAATAAGGAATATACTAAAAGATTACGACGTTTCATTAATTAATAACCTGTAATTTTTATCTCAGAATATTTTATTAGTAAATAATATTGTTAAAGTTA
>JBCDDV010000513.1:0-3330 GCA_039180145.1 Cyanobacteria bacterium P01_G01_bin.49
AATTTTCTGGATAGTGCGTTAAAAAAGAGTGGGATAGAAAGCGAAGTTATCCCAATACCAGTCCTCCTCCACTAATTGCGCCCTTTGAGCCGCAGTGGTTCCCCATCGACTGTTTATCCAGATCCAGTTGAAATAACCAACGACTAATCTCGCTGTTACTTCCGTTTGTTGCCAAACTTTAGTAAATTTGTTTTGACGACGATGCCAACGCCCAGTTTGCTGTCGGATTATCCCATTTGTTCTCTCTAATCTCTGTGTTTTCTTTTTTGAGATTTCATGATTGATTGCTCCTAAAAGAACCTTAGAATAAGCATCCCATCCATCGGTTTTCCAGTTTTGGCAATCAGTTTTCCCAAAAGTATTGTTCACTAATTCTTCGGCAAAAATATGAGTATGCTTCCCAACCCTTGCCGACAAGATAAGTCCACTATCCCCAGCTAGACTGACTCCAATCCAACAATCTCCTGCCATTAACTCTTCTGGCCAGCATTGCTTCTGTTTTTTTGGACAAATGACCACATTTCATCTGAAATCACTTCTGTTGTTTTTATTTGCTGAACTTCGGCATTATGAACTAGCTGTGCTTTGTGACTGGCATCTCTGATGAGAGAAACGACTGTTTTATATGCTCGTCCACTAATACGGCTGACTCCGCGAAGACTGCTGCCTTCTGCATGAGATTGGAGAATGGTATGGACTTCTTGGCAATCCAAGTGACGACGATAGTAAATTGTATCAAAGGTTTCCGTAAAGGTTTTTCGACACACTGGACAACGATAGCGTTCAGAACCTTTAGAAGTCACCCCATGCTTGTGGGCTTTTTTGTGGTCACAAAATGGACAACGCATCTATAAACAGGTTATGACTATTTTGCACAGTTTATCTTTATCCCACGTTTCTTTCAATCACTACCAAATTCTTCATGTATCTTCATAATTTCACGGAAATTTGGAGATAATTCATTTTTTTCATTGACAGCCCTAGAGAAAGCAAGTTATCAAGGAGAACAAGAAATCGAATTAATGTTCCCTTGCCTAATTATCAACTCTAATTGTTGGTATTCGACTGATTACAGTTTTTGAGGTTTTATTAAAATGACCATTTGGGACGATTTGACACCAAGATACAAAGATCCCGATTTCCTCTATTTTGTGCGAAGAAGTTGTCTATACTTTTGAAAAAGAATCGTAGTTTTTTCAACAAATCAAGACAAGCAAAAGTTGATGATTCGAGTGAATTATCTTCTGTTCAAACAAGATTTTCAAGATTTTAAAGGAAAAAATAATAATGTCACAAAGTAATGGTCTAGGGAGGCTATTTCTTCTGTTTATCCTCACCTTAGCTATTAGCCTAGGAATATTTTTTTGGACTCCCAGAACGGGTGGAAGCCTTCTCGACTTTCTTTCATCAGTTTCTGAAGTTCAGGAACGTTTACAACAGATGAGTGCTGCACAGAAAAACTCTCATTTTCTGCTGACATTGCTCTTGGATATGCCATTTCCAATTGTGTATGGAAGTTTTTTGGCAGGCTTAGTGTTAGAGTCCTTTGGTAAAACTAAAAAATGGCTATTAATCCCTGCATTGTTAGCCATTCCTGTTGATCTGTCGGAGAACGTAATTCAGCTTCTTGCTCTCAGAGGCTATGAAGCACTCTTGTCAGTCAAGGCGATCTTAACTCCAACTAAAATGATCCTGGTCTTTGCTATGGCAATTCCGATTGCCTTAGCTGCGTTGATCAACTTGATTCGTCAAAGAGTGGCTTTAGCTCAGTCTAGTTCTAATGACTCCAACCCGTCAAATTAAATCGACATTTTTTTTCTAAAAAATTGACATTTAATATAAGTGCAATCAAGTCATTTAATTAAGCCAACTATCTCTTTTGGACTTTTATAAAATAATCCATGTAAACAGATGAAACGATTAATTGTCTGCTGTGACGGAACGTGGGATACATTAAGAGATGTTTATCCTACCAATATTGTTAAATTAGCTAGAGCGATCAAAACTCAAGATGGTCAAGACATTTTACAATTAGTTTATTATGACGAAGGTTTAGGATCAAATAGTGTTTTAGATAGACTTCCTGGTGGTGCTTTAGGCATTGGACTTGAACGAGACATAAGTGATGCTTATGCTTTTATCTGCTGTAACTATGAATCAGGAGACGAAATATATCTATTTGGATTTAGTCGTGGAGCCTATACAGTAAGATGTCTAGCTCAAATAATTGGAGATTATGGTGTTTTAAATCGATCAGCAATTAAACTTATTCCCAAAATTTATTGGCACTATCGCTTGCCCAAGAAAAATAATGGCCAAATTCCACGACCTATAGAGGAAATTCCTCTATCTGAAAAAGCACTAAAGATTGTCAAGAAACGCAAATATAGAAAAAGAATTAATCCTTTTTATGAAAACTATCCAGAAAACTGGGTAAATAAAAGAATGTCTCCTTCGGAAAAATGTAAAAAAGTACAAAATTTTTTCAAAACCTGGTTTGAAACAGAACTCGTTCCCGTCTCGCAGAGAAATACTAAAATAAAAATTCTTGGATGTTTCGACACCGTTATTCAAGTTGGTATCCCTGATGTCACAGGCCTGATTCCTTTAGAAAAATTACATTGTAACCTTGATTTTCATAATAACGTAGTGAATAGCCAAGTTGAATTGGCACTTCACGCATTAGGAATTGATGAACAACGACGCTTCTTAAGACATACACCAATGGAAGTTAAAGACGGTAGTCAAACTACACTTAAACAAGTCTGGTTTGTCGGCAATCACGGTTGTATTGGAAGTGGCACGAATGAGAAGAATATTTATCAAATGGCAAATATTACTCTTGATTGGATGATTAAGGAAATTAGCTTCCAATTTCCTAATAGTTTGAGTATAGCTTTAGATAAGCTTCATGCTCCTCATCAATTTGACGGTGATGATCAGCAGAACCCACTCGGTTCTTTTAAGCCATTGGGAGAATTTGAACCTATCCGACCAATAATGAGATGGTTCAAATTCGATTTTATTCGACCGATTCCTGTCAATGCTGAAATACATCGAACTGTATGTGAGCGTCAAGCATCACATACAAGTAATTATTTTCCTACTAATCTTCCTGAATAATGAGGAAAAAATTCAGGTTGTCATAAATGGAGGCGGTGGAATGCGACTTGATCGTAGCCCTATACTGTAACTGTTCACATCCCCCCTTGAAAAAACAATTTAGGCAGCAGGAATTAGAGGTGGGGTAACACCCTTTCTGGCAGAAGCGATGATTTCACAAATAATGCCCCAAGGATTCACATTTCTCAGGCGACAAGTTTCAATGAC
>JBCDDV010000514.1:0-3325 GCA_039180145.1 Cyanobacteria bacterium P01_G01_bin.49
AATTTGGGAAAGGGAACAGGGGAAAAATTCAAGATTCTAACTGATAAATTAATCTCGATGACTCATAAATAGAGTAAAAAAGACGAAAGTTTGAATTTATCTCTTATCATATCGTTTTTACTCTTTATGACTGCCGATTTTCTTTCATTGTATATTGTACAAAAATGTCACAGATTCAGTTGTTGTTGAGCTAGATGGAAGTACAGTCCTTGCAAGGCCATGAGTTCTTCATGGGTTCCTTTTTCAGCAAGAATGCCTCGGTCTAAGACAAGGATGCAATCAGCGTTGCGCACCGTAGAAAGACGGTGCGCAATAATAAAGGTAGTGCGATCGCGGGACAGACGGGTGAGATTTTGCTGAAAGCGTCGCTCAGATTCTGTATCGAGGGAACTAGTCGCTTCATCTAAAACGAGAATGCGTGGCTCTCCTAACAAAGCACGAGCAATGGCAATACGCTGTCGCTGTCCCCCTGAAAGGTTGGTTCCCCGTTCCCCTACCTTGGTATTGTATCCTAGGGGCATACTTTGAATGAAGGCATGAGCTTCCGCTAGTTTAGCTGATTTGACCGCTTGATCTAGGCTAAATTCAGGGCGATAGATGGTAATATTTTCGAGAATTGTTCCAGAGAATAGGAAGCACTCTTGGGGAACAACCCCTAACTGAGAACGCAATGATTGGGGAGAAACGTGGTCAATATCGTGTTCGTCAATCCAGATATTGCCACTGCTTGGGTAATATAGTGCCTGAAGAAGCTTAACTAAAGTAGTTTTTCCTGACCCACTGCGACCTACAATGGCAATGGTTTGTCCTGCTTTGACTTCAAAGGAAATATTTTGCAGGGTGTTGCGTTCTTCATCAGAATCATAACGGAAGGTTACATTTTCAAATTTGACATCGCCTTTAAGAGGAGGCAACTGTAACATCGGTTGACCGGGTATTTCTTCAGCCTTCGCCTCAAAAATATCATTCAATCGTTCGACAGAAATCAGTACCTCTTGTAATTCATCCCAAAGATTAGCCAAGGATAAAACAGGGCTAATCACTTTGCCAATCATCATATTAAAGGCAACAAATTGACCAATGGTTAGTTGGTCTTGAATGACCAGAGTTGCCCCATACCAAAGCAATGCCGTACTACCCACAGAATTAATCAACCCACTGGCAGCTTGCAGGTTAATGCCTAGTTTCTGGCTGCGAAATCGAGCATTGAGATAATTAGTTAAACGATCTTCCCAACGCCAACGTAATTCCTGTTCAGTGGCAGTTGCTTTCACCGTTGCTACCCCAGTAATGGTTTCTACTAGGGCTGAATTTTGTTCAGCAGAGCGATTAAAGACATCCCTAGACACTTTACGCAACAAGGGAGTAGCAGCAAGGGTCAACAGCATAATAGGGGGGATCAGTGCCATAATTAACAAAGTCAGTTGCCAATTGTAATAAAGCATCAACCCTAAATAGACAAATCCCATCAGAAAATCTAACCAAGCTAGTACCACTTGATTAAGCAAAAATCGCTGGATTTTTTGGTTTTCATTAACTCGTGTGATGATATCTCCCACATGACGAGATTCAAAAAACTTCAGGGGCAAAAGTAGGGCATGACTAATAAAACCGCCAATCATGGTGAGATCTAAGCGGTTAGAAAGATAGCTGAGGAGATACTGGCGCACTCCTGATAAAAGAACACTCCAGATGCCAAATAACAAAACCCCCAGTGCAAACACATTTAAGGTGGTAACACTTTTATTAACAACAACTTTATCGAGAATAATCTGGGTAAATAGGGGAGAGACTAAGCCGAAAAGCTGAATCAACAAAGAGGCAAAGATGACTTGTATGCCTAGTGCGCGATAGGGCAACAATAATCGCAAAAATCTTCCCAAGGAACGTTTTTCGGTGGGGACTTCATTTAAGGCTTCTGTGGGGTTGAGAAGTAACCCGTAACCTGTCCATCCGGCCACAAATTCTTGACGCGGTATCAACCGTTTACCTTGGGCTGGATCAGCAACTAGAAGGCGATCGCCTTTGAGGCAATAAACCACCACATAGTGATCTCCTTGCCAATGAGCAATCCAAGGGTTTTTTTCCTCGACTAAACGGTTTAAACTTGCTCTGACAGGCCTGGCTTGATATCCGATGCTTTCTGCGGCTTTGGCTAAATTTTTGAGGGAGGCACCTGATCGCCCTACCCCTGCTAAGTCTCGTAACCAGTTAAGACTGGGACGTTTTCCCCAATATTGACTGATCATCGCTAAACAAGTTGCGCCACAATCTGCAGAACTCTGTTGTTCAATAAAGGGGTAATTTTGCCATAATCTTCTGGGTTGTCTTAAGGGTTTGGGAAAGTCGATTTGGGGAGATTCCTGTTGAGAGACTCTCGGTATCTGGGGTGGCTGAGAATTGATGGATTTTCTAGGCGGAATGGGGGTCTGAAGGGTTTTTGGAGAAGGATTAGAAACCCTGTTTGAGCTTGGATCGGACGAAGGAGCTAATGTGGGTGCGATCGCTGTTACGCCTTCCCAGTCTCTTTGATCAATATGATAAACATCCAGCTTGCTTTGTGCTGTCCAATTTTTGGCAATTTTATCAGGATATCCCCAAGACTCACCAATTTCTAGGGAATGTTGCTCAATTTTTCCTTGACGCAACCAAAAGCGTCCTGGTTCATCGGCTGCGATCGCCTCTAAATTTTCTCCTGCTGCAATCTGTTTTTCTGTTATGTAAGGTAATAGTTGTTCTAGTCGTCTACTAGAAAGATCCCCTAGTTCACTAAGACATTTGAAAAAGATTAATGCTTGTGTTTTTTGGATAATAGTCTGCCAATGAGTCTCAAGTTTAGGCAGCTTTTTTAAATAACTTTCTAGGTGAGTTAAAGAAATTTTGGCGACTTTAACAGGAACTGACCCGACCGCGATCGCGCTGTAAGACCAGATAATTTTGTTCCCTAAAGAATCTCCGCCAAAAATGTCATCTTCTTCGAGTAATGTAATGGAAACTTCTCTATGTTTTTCTGCTTTGAAACCAATCAATCTAACTTTACCTTGACAGATAAAATAAAAATCTTGAACTGGCAAGTTATTGGGATTTTTATTGTTAGAAAAGCTAGGAAATTCCGCAATCTTATCCCCAAATTGAAAAGTCAATATTTCAAAAGCTTTCCCTAAATCCGAACCTAATTCCTTGGTTTCCGAAAAAGCCTCAATTGTTTGTTGAATTCTTTGCCAATATTCCTCTTGTTCATGAAATTTTTCATTTGGATTTAGATTATTTTCATCTGCCAGAGGCGAAAATAAAGAATATTTCATATGAATTACCAAAGTTATCG
>JBCDDV010000515.1:0-3323 GCA_039180145.1 Cyanobacteria bacterium P01_G01_bin.49
ATATCAAGTCTCATTAATTAACCATAATAAATTAGCTATCTTTAGTCATCTTTAGATGACTTTTGGTTTGAGCCAAGAAATTTATTTCTTGGCGGATGATATGGCTCGCCAAGGATTTCAATCCTTGGCTAATAGTTTAAAGTCATCTTAAGATGACTCTTGAGGAGTTTTCATATTTTTATATTGTGGTTAATTACTGCAACTTGATATTACACAAAGGCACTATATACAGGGTCTTGGTGTATTACGTCGCGCTTCACACCCTACTAATAGCGTTCATGCGTAAGTCCTAAAGAGTTTATGGCTTGTAATCAGGATCGCTTACTACTCGACCATCTGGCATAATAGTATTTTTCTTTCTACCTTCATTGATATCGCAACCCGTTACTATTGCTCCTCTCAAATTGGCATAGGGCCAACTAACTTCAGCCAGCATAACATTCGTGAGATCGGCTCCTTCTAAGATAGCTCGATCTAAACTCGTTTCAACTACAATGCTTTTTTCCAGATTAGCATTTCGGAGATTAGTGTCTTTTGCGTTAAGAAGTTTCAACATAGCATGGCTCAGGTCAACTCTTTCTAAGGAAGCACCCTGTAAATTGCAGTCGCATAAACTAGCTTCAGATAGATTGGCTTCGTCCATAACAGCGTGACTCAAATCTGTTAACCAAAAAGAAGTTGAGTTTAAAATAGCTTGAGTGAGGTGTCGGGTAGGATTAGACTGTTACCAGTCCTCACCCCCCTAAGAACCGTGCGTGACTGTCTCCAATCACACGGCTCAAGCCACACTTCAAGCCTTACTTACTCGTTGTCCATGTACCTGCTTATGACACCCTTTATGAAGATGCTCAAGGTTGTCCATGTCGTCTGAACCACCTTGTTTGACAGGTACAATATGATGGATTTCTAGTTCTTCCCCATTGAATAGGAAATCACCACAGTTGGGGCATTTATATAACTGTCTCTTGGCTATTTGTTCATACTTAGAACCTTTTGCCCAGACGACTTTACCCTCTTTAGTTCTGCGGTTTTCCCAGTATTCTTTCAATTCGGGGTCATCTGGGGAATTATTTCCTTTTACTTTTATGTGTCTGACTATCGGTGTTTTAGAGATGTCATAGAGGATTACCTCTTTTTCACATCCAAACCTATCCAGTTTTGTACACATAAATGTCCATTCAGTACCCCTGTGTCTTGGGAAGTATTTGTTTTTTACCCATGTTTTTGACTTCATCGGATGCCTACGTTTCGCCCATTTCCAGAGGTATTTCCACACTCGGTAATTGATATAAGAAAATGTTTCTTTACTAACCACTCCTTTATAGTAGTTAGCAAAACCTCTGAGGATTGGATTTAATTTAGCGATTAGATTCTCTTGTGTCCATGTGGCACAAGCCTTGATGGTTTTTCCGATTTCTTTACAGAATGGGAGAACCTTTTCTTTTTGAGGTTTGATGAGTAACTTTCCGTCGTATTGACGGAGGTTGAACCCTAGAAAATTAAACCCTTTCTCTATGTGGACGATTCGTGTTTTCTCCTCGCTTAATTCAAGTCCTCTTTCTCGTAGCCATTCTTTAATCAGGTATTTGGTTGACTCTAGGGTTTCCTTGTCTTTAGCTGTGACGATAAAATCATCAGCGTATCGAATTATGCCTAGTTTTGGTCGGTTGTTCCACTTATCTGTTGGGAGTTTAATGGATTTGACGACTTCCTCTAGTCCATGTAATCCAATGTTGGCAAGGAGTGGACTAATTACCCCACCTTGGGGTGTTCCGGTAGAGGTTTGGTGATGTTGTCCTTTTTCCATGTATCCTGCCTCTAGCCATTGTTTAATCTGGTTTCGGGAGGGATGGGAGTCTATGAGTTCCATGACTGATTGATGGCTAATATTATCAAAGAATCCTTTAATGTCAGCGTCTAGAACCCAGGTATCTCTACCTTGTTTAAGGTTGAGGAAGCATTGGGCGATAGCATCTTGAGTGCTTCTGCCTGGTCTAAACCCGTATGAGTTGGGTTCAAACACCGCTTCCCATTCGGGTTCTAAGGAGTTTTTAACTATTGCTTGGTGTACTCTGTCCTTGATGGTTGGGATACCTAAAGGACGTTGTTTACCGTTGGCTTTGGGAATATAGACTCTCTTGGTAGGAAAGGCTGTTTCTTGTTGCCATTTTTGGACAAATTCAACTCTAGTAGAGGGAGTATTGACGATTTGTTGGTCAATACCTGGGGTTGATTTACCCCTGTTGGTTTGAGTGATTTGCCTAATAGCAAGCAATAGATTGGCATAGGATTTGTTCATCAGCTTTTGCAGCCGCAAAAGCTGCTTCCACTGACCGAGCTTTCTGGCACGAAATATCCGCTTTCTTAGGGAATTAATCAGCTTTTTGACTTTCTTCCAGTTAATCTGGTTCCAGTCGATTAGCTGCTCTCTTTGTCCATTTACATCGGTGTGATGTATCCAACTTCTCATTGAGTTCATTCCTTTCGTAAGGTTTCTTTTTCGTATGTGACCCAAGTGAATTCTGCTATTCCTTTCGGTCAGAGGCAAATTTTGTAGCCGAAGGCTTGTACCTCTATCCCATCTATTACCGATGGGCTTTCGCTTTTTCACTCATCCTTTACCCTCCAGAGGATTCGGCGTTGATTACTCGACCGCTTACCAGAAAGTTTCGACCTCTTTTCTGGACTCTGTAGGGCTTACCCTGTTGTGTCGGTTGAAGTTTACGAAGTAGTTAGGATGGCTACCTTTTCTGCGGGGGGACTGTGTTTCTACGTTCTTAAGAAAGCTAAACTTAAGAACCGCCCTTCCTTACCGTTTTGGTTTAGGCTTTTCAGGAGTAATTTAGCCTGTTCTCCAATGACGCAGTTTAATCAGTAACTTAGACTGTGTTCATCCTTCTTCTTCTCCCTCTTGCGCCTCGCCAATTAACTCCTATCAGTTTTGGCTACTTTTAGCGTCTGCACTCCACCGTTTTCGTTACCTACTCAGGTGTGACGTACCGTCTAGGGACGGATTACTCTATGAGGGTCTGGGGTAGAAATCCCAGAGAGACTTATTTTCTCAGTTCAACCGACCAGTTCAGGTCGCACTAGCTCCTTGAAGCTTAACTTCTGTCAGTGTTGCATGGCTGAGATTAATACCCTTCAAATTAGCACCTTGAAGTTTGGTACGTGTTAGTTTAATCCCGCTAAAATCTCTCTCTCCCTCAGCATAACGTTTGAGTAATTCTTCAGTATCCATATCCATAGATTGTCTCCCAATATAGCCCGAGGAAATTATCCATTATTCATTATCATCAATTAATGAACTACTTGCCTTTAGG
>JBCDDV010000516.1:0-3322 GCA_039180145.1 Cyanobacteria bacterium P01_G01_bin.49
GTCTCAATTGGGGAAGGTGAGACTTTACTAGAAAAATTATTGCGGGATCAAGATTTTTCTGAGGAAAGATGTTACGTTGTTGGGGAAAGTGAACCTCGTAAACGATTAATTCATGAGTCTCCAACTCCTCTAGAAAAGACAGCTTGCAATTACGATTATATTGAAATATATTGAAAAAATTTGGACAGAATTTAACTATTATCTCCAAGAAAACGATTTTTACATTGGAGTGCAAACCAAGCGCGGCTGTCCCCATAACTGCTGTTATTGCATTTACACAGTAGTAGAAGGTAAACAAGTTCGCATCAATCCTCCTGACGAAGTTGTCAAAGAAATGCGTCAACTTTATGACCGAGGAATTCGTAATTTTTGGTTCACCGATGCACAATTTATTCCAACCCGTAAGTTTATTAAAGATGCGGAAGAACTGTTACAGAAAATTCTTGATTCTGGGATGACAGATATTCATTGGGCAGCTTACATTCGTGCAGATAACTTAACCCCAAGTTTGTGTGATTTGATGGCAAAAATGGGGATGAACTATTTTGAAATTGGTATTACTAGCGGATCACAAGAATTAGTTCGTAAAATGCGAATGGGTTACAATTTACGGACAGTCTTGCAAAATTGTCGAGATTTGAAAGCGGCAGGATTTAATGATTTGGTTTCTGTCAATTATTCGTTTAACGTTATTGATGAAACCTATGAAACGATTCGTCAAACTATTGCTTATCATCGAGAATTAGAAAATATTTTTGGGACAGATAAAGTTGAACCCGCCATCTTTTTTATTGGGCTACAACCCCACACCCATTTAGAAGAATATGCCTTTGAAAACAATATCTTGAAACCAGGATATAATCCTATGAGCTTAATGCCTTGGACAGCGAAAAAATTGCTTTGGAACCCTGAACCCCTTGGCTCATTTTTTGGGGAAGTTTGTTTACAAGCTTGGCAACAAAACCCTAATGATTTTGGAAGGGAAGTGATGAAAATTCTTGAAGAAAGATTAGGAAAAGTGCCGTTAGAAGAGGCATTATTTGCCCCCATTGAAGAAAAAGCAAAGAGGTTAATTACAGCATAGTTTAGATAGTGAATATATGTTATCAAGCTGAATTAACGCCTCAAAGAGTCATCGTAACGATGTTCTACTCCGCTTTTTCTTTTTCCTATTGATATCGATTGAGACTTAGACCCACCAAGGTTTTTTCCCTGTACGGGGATCGTTTTTTTTCCAAGAAGAAATCCAGATCACATCTTCCTCAACTTTGACCTCTACTAGCTTCAGGGGAAGAGGAGCGGGACCTCTGACGACAGAACCATCAGCAGCATACCGAGAACCATGACAGGGACATTGAAACTGATTGTCATTGGGATTCCAGGGAAAAGTACAACCGAGATGGGTGCAATTATCAACAATCCCAATTGTCTCTAGCTTACCTTCTTCTGCGATCGCCAGATATGTTGGTTCTCCAGCTAACCCCGCGACTAAAGCACGAGTTCCTCTTGGTTCTGCTAAAATTTGACTAGCAGGAATAGGGTGTCCCAGGCGATCTTTGGCAATAATTGAACCATCACCATTATCTTCTGTTGGAGGAATAAAGAATTTGGCAGCAGCATAAAGTGTAGCACTGGCTGTCGTCGCCATAACTGCTCCAGTCAGAAAGTTAAGTAATTGTCGGCGAGACATTGAAGGATATTCTAGAGTAATACTATCTTTCATCGTATTTAACCTCCTATTTAAGTAGTAGTCATTTATGAAAATAATAGTTAATTAAACCGGATCTCTTCTGTGATAAAGTCACATAGAAATTGCTTCCATTAAACGTTTTCTGACTTGGCAAGATCTCTAATTCTTGCCAGATTTTTTAGTTCAATTTTTCCTCGTGATAGGGATAATAATCCTTGTCTTTCAAACGTTTTGAGAATACGACTAACCACTTCTCTAGAACTGCCTAATTCTTGGGCGATCGCTTCATGGGTTATCCAGACAGTTTTTAGATTACTATCAGCATTCTTTAAAAGATATGAAGCAATTCGACAATCCATTCGTCGAAAAGCCACCTCGTCAATTATTTCAATGACATTGGCCAATCTTTGGGAAAGTAGTCCGAAGAGATATTCTTGCCAAATAGGGTTGTGTGTTACCCATTCTCTTAAGGTATTTGCCGGAATAACAAAAGCCTCAACTTCAGTTTCGGTAATGGCAAAAGCCGGAAATATTTTTTGACTGATGATACAAGAAGCTGTCAAAATGCAACTATCACCTTGAACTAAATGATAAAGCGTAATTTCTCGGCCATTTTCTCCTATTTTGTAAACACGGACACTTCCTGAAATCACTAGTGGCAAATGATGGCAAATATCTCCTTCTAAACAGATAAATTCACCAACCGATAAGCTTATGTATTGACCTTGGGACAGAAAATCTTTTTGGGTTTTAGTATCAAGTTTTTTCCAAAAAGGAAATATAGAAGCAATGGTTTTGGAGATCGCTTTATTCATCAATAGAGGAGTTTATACAATTGATTTTTAGTGATTCTTTGACTTTTAAATCTTATTCAGCTTTTTGAAGGGATATTAGTATGATTTTTTGGTAACTGATATTGCTAATTTTCTTGGCTCTCACTGCTTTAACTTGAGTCTATTTCTGACGGTATCTTTAGTGTAGCGAAAAATAGGCTTTAATTTTCATCCTCAAGTTAGGGTAACTATTAAATCTAGGATAATGGTTGCCAAATCTTAATCGTTTTGTCTCGACTACAACTAACTAATTTTTGTCCATCTGCACTAAATTTTATACCGTAAACACTATCCCTATGATCTGTGAGTGTGGAGATTAATTCCCCTGTATTGACACTCCATAGTCTAATTTTGGCATCTGAATAACTACTAGCTAAAATTTGCCCATCGGGACTGACTGTAACTCCGTAAACATCGCCAGAAATTTTCTTGATTTTATGTTTGATTGTCTTGGTTTTAAGATTCATGATGATAATCGTACCATCATGACAACCACAGGCTAGTATTTCACCATCATCACTAATCGTTATACATAAAATAAAGCTACTATGTTCTATTAAGGTACCGATCAGCTTTCCTGTTTCAAGATTCCACAATTTCAGTGTATTATCACCTTCATGACTACTAATAAAAGTTCGACCATCAGGGGTAATCGCTAAGTCAAAAATAGTACCATAGTCTTGCTTTGTTTTATCCAAAGTGTAGCGTAATTGCAGGTTTTGTAAGTCCCAAATTTTAAAGGTATGGTCACGACTGCTACTAACTAAAGTTTTTTCATCAGAACTAATTTTAACTGAAA
>JBCDDV010000517.1:0-3318 GCA_039180145.1 Cyanobacteria bacterium P01_G01_bin.49
AGTGGCCCGACCTCATTATTCGTGTCGCTACCGAGTCTAAAAAATTGCCTCCCCCGGTCAGCACCAGCCCTGGTCCGTCCCCCCCCCTCTGTGAAAATTTCGTGGCGGTGCCCCTGATTGGGCTCCCATTAATTGTGGCTTTGCCATATGTGTTGTAATTGCACCAAGTAAAGGTAATTTCGCTAAGTAGATCGGCATAGACATTCCAAGGCTCTAACGAGATGAAAACCCTTTCTTGCGGTAGCAGACCAGTTTTTTGTTTTTCGCTAAAATTATGCTGCAAGGAAAGAAGAAACAATTGCTTAGGTGGCGATAGAGGGGAACGAACAAGGGAATTGTTGGGAGACTGGGAGCGCACTGCTTACATTTACTGTCCAATATGTTTCACACCGACGTTCGGAGTGGGATGGTGGATGAAAACATATAATCTGCGATATTTATACCTAGTGGGGCTAAAGAGATACTGCGGCTATTTATACTGGCCAGTCTGCGATGGCGTTTAGTTTTAATGGGCGCGCGATGCTGGGTGGGGCGTTTAATCCTAGAGCACATGTGCTGAAATAGGTGGTTTGCAGGTGTTTTAGAAGACCGGTAGCGGCACCCCCGCGTTCCATTTGCGGTTCGGCGGGGGGGGGGGCGGGATGGGGTATGACAGCGGCGGATACAATGGATAGGGGGCTCAAGCTCCCTATCCCCCTCCCCTGCAATCTGAGTGTCCATGGCAATCGGAGATTCGAGGTAAATGTGGGGCAGGGTTGAGCCCTTGCCTGCCCCCCTCCCCTCCTAATGTAAGTCCGCGGCTGGGGCGCTACATGGCTTCGTTGAGCAGGGCACGACGTGGTTGAGCGAACAGAAACGAGAAGGGAGTCACGGTAATCGCCGACCAGGAGGGATGCTACACCTTTGCTCCTAACCTTGGTTTCGGCGTATTCGGTCCGTGGGAGGAAGGGGTACATGGTCGGGTTTGGTCGTCGTGGTGACCTATCAACTCTTCCGCAATAAAAGTAGTTGCGATTACAGGAAACTCGCTTGATGGGGTCTCTGTCATGCCAAACCAAAAAGTGATCCGTGTGATATCAAACCAGGGCACAGTGGGCTGGGTGACCGAGGTTAACGGCATTGATTCAACGTATTAACTAAGAATGACAAGGATTAGTTTATAGGTGCTATTTTTGTCAGAGAAACCGAATCTGGTACCCAATTCTATATTTTCTTTAAAATTTTAGCATATTTCCCTTAATTAGTAATGGGGTTTGCAGTTCCAGCCAGCCCTTCTCAGTCACGCTGTTCACCCCCCTCCTCCCCTGGTTACAGTACGACGGCCATTCTGCGTTTCGTGGAGTCGCTGGCCGACCAGTGGCCCCCGCCGACGCGGACGCCCCCCGACGGCACCGACGTCTGCGACGACTCGCTGGGACCCAAACAGGTAGGACTGCTGCTCAGTGCTGCCGCTCTGGAGGGTGACGTGTGGAGTGTGTGGGACTCGTCACCGCTCGACGTAGGGTTAGGGCTACCGAATTATGGTGTTCGGGCCGGCTTATTCTTCTGTAGAAAACTGCTAACATGGTCAGGTGCATCAACTGCTCTGAGGTCAACCTCTTTCCGGCTTTGGCAGAAGTTCTAAATGATTTGAATATTTAACAAAAAAATTTTGGGATAGTATAATTTTTGATTTTTCCAAACCTGGATTAAGTAGGATTTTGTGATGCAAGTGCCAGCAGTAGATTTAGAAGTAAATGTCAGTATGCTTAATTCAACCAACCGTCTCTTTTGTCGTTTGGATGGATTAACTCCAATGATTCGAGAACAACAGCGAGTCGACACCTTAAAACAGTTAGGATTACTAGATACTGAGACGATTCCTATATTTGACGAAGCGACTCAAACTGCTGCTCGCTTTATCGAGTCTCCAATTTGTATTTTAGGGTTGATGGTCAATGATAATCTGCGGTTCAAATCGGCCGTCGGGTTATCGCACTTGGGACTGATGAATGAGTTAGCCTCGTCACGGCAAATTGCCCGTCAAGAAGCATTTAGCACTTATATCGTTGACAGTGAACAACCTTTCATGATTAGCGATACCTTACAAGATCCGATTTTTGCGCGCAGCTTATTAGTACAACATTATGGTATTCGGGCTTTTTTGGGTTCTCCTTTGATTACTGCTGAAGGTAAATGTATTGGAACCTTAGCGGTAATGGATTTAGTGCCTCGTCAATTCACTTCTAAAGATGTAGAATTTTTAACAGTAACTGCTCGCTGGTGCTTACGGGAATTTGAGCGCAATCATCTCCTCAAAACAAAATCCTCTCAACAAGATCAATCCCTGGCCATAGTCCAAACTGATCCTCATTTGTCAAATCTTCCCCGTTCGAGCAGTCAATTAGACAATTCAGCTTCGATTAATAGTCTTAAACTAAAATTATTACAGAAGTTAATCGAAGACTTGCAAACGCCTTTAACCTCAGTCATTGGGATGTCGAGCGTTTTGCAAGGAGGAGTTTTTGGTGACCTTAGTCAAAAGCAACAAGAATATCTCGAAATTATTCACCATAGTGGTCAACAGATGAATTCCTTAGTCAAGGAAATTCTCCAATTGGGAATGCCTAGGGATCATTCATCCCAACTACAACTCAATCCTGTCAACGTAGAAATGCTATCTCAGCAAGCAATTGATAGTTTACTAGAGCTAGCCAATCAAAAACGTCAAACCCTGCGTTTATCAGTAGAACCTGGAAAACGAGTGTGGTTATTAGACAAAAAAATTGTGCAACAAGCTTTATATTATTTATTACTCAGCGTTTTAGAATCATCGGAAGTTGGTGGAGAAATTCGCATCCATGTTGCTCGCCGTAATAAAACCCTAAATATTGCAGTTTGGATGTCTCATCCCTGGTTGGGGGATGGTATTTCTCAAGTTCATTTATATTCCTCAGCTACTAGTAATAAATTAACCCAACTTCACCATTCTCTTGCTTCTATGGATCAAAGCGATGGGATTACTAAACCTCTGGGAGATTACTTAGTTGATGCCTCATCTTTAGAAAAAATGATTGATTGCCCACCTAGTAAACAGGCAACTGCTAAGAGTTCTCAAGAATTACTCGGCTTGTTATTGAGTTGTTACCTAACAGAAAATCACGGCGGTAAAATTATGGTTCAAGGCTCTCCAGAGTTTAGTTATCGTTATGTGCTAATGTTGCCCAAAATTTCAATAGAAGATAAAGCTTCTTAGGGAACTAACCGACAACAATTAAGGATTAGCTTAAAGTGTGGAAAGATCAATAAATTTTTCTACCAATTGAGGGGAGACTAAAC
>JBCDDV010000518.1:0-3311 GCA_039180145.1 Cyanobacteria bacterium P01_G01_bin.49
CAAGGTGCAGAGAAAGTTAGATTTATAGCAAGCAAGGGAAACTGAAAAACCCACTTAAGCTGTTTTGTTCTGCATGGGTCTATCCCTCATGCTGTTGTCCCTAATTCCATGATACATGAGAGTGAAAAAATCGGGGGATATAGCAGTTGTGTTAGTTTAGCTAAACTTTTAATGAAGCGATACAGAGTAACGCAACGAGAGTGAAAAAATCGGGGGAGATAACAATATATGGTAAGATAGACAAATGTCTAATTACTCCTAACCCGTTATCTACCAACTCTCTAGTCCTACCACAGAACTAAAACTTGAAAAATGCTAATAGAATACAACCAAAACTCTAATTTATTTCTAACAAATCAACCAACAAATATTCTTCAAGACCTACTAGAAGACAAACGTTCCCCTGCCACAAGACACGGTTACGAAAGAGACTTAAAAGAATTTTTCAACTTTGCAACAGGACAATTCCCCACACCAGAAATAGTCTAACAATTCCTCAACTTAGACGAATTTAGAGCCAAAGAAATAGTCCTAAGATATAGACGTTGGCTATACTCAAAAAATCTCAAATCAGCCACAGTAAATAGAAAACTAGCAGCCATAAAAGCCCTAGTAAAATATGCAAAAAGAGTAGAAAAAAGTCGCTACGACCTAACCGACATCAAAAGCGACAAAGTTGTACCCTACAGAGACACAACCGGACTACCAGCAACACAAATCAAACAAATACTCCAGTCACCAAATACTAATAACTTCCAAGGAAAAAGAGACTACGCAATATTAAGACCCACATTCCGCACGACAAAATGTAGTACATAAAAAAGGGAAAACTTGAATAAGTATTTAGACTCAAGAAAAAAAACCTCGAACTGTAATTCGAGACCAGAAATTGAAGATACATAAAGAGGAGAAAATGTCAATAGAAGTGAGTAACATAGACCATCTAGGATTGGTAGCGGGAATTATTGATGAAATTGGTATAGAACAGAAAATTAATCAACTATTAGGAGAAGAAATATCAGAAAAAATAACAGGGGGTCAAGCAGTCAAAGGAATGCTTTTAAATGGATTGGGATTAGTTACATCTCCATTATATTTATTTAGTAAATTTTTTGAGGGAAAAGCAATAGAACACTTAATTGGAAAAGAGGTAAAAACAGAGTATTTTAACGATGATAAATTAGGTCGGGTATTAGACCAACTATATTACAGAGGATTAAATCAGATTTTCATGTCTGTGGTGTTAGAAGCAGTGAAAATTTATGAGCTAGAAACAAGCACAGTTCACCTAGATTCTACATCATTTCATGTTCATGGAGATTATCAGACACTTGAGGATGAATCCACAGAAGATATAGAACCAAAAACTATTAAAATCACCTATGGATATTCCAGAGATAAACGACCCGACTTCAAACAATTTATGATGGATTTAATTTGTACGAATGATGGAGATATACCATTGTGGATGAGAATTGGTTCGGGAAATGAATAGCCGCCAAAAACAGTTTGTCCAAGCCATGAAAGATTTCAAAAATCAGTTAAATTTTGAAAGTTTAATGGTAGCAGATAGTGCTTTATATACCCAAGAAAATGTACAGTTATTAACAGATATTAAATGGTTAAGCCGAGTTCCTGTGCGTAGCAGCTCACAAGCTAGTTCAAGAAATAGATGGGTCTGATTTGACTCCCAGTCAGATTAAGGGATATACATATCAAGAACTCTCAAAAACCTACGGAGGAATTCAACAAAGATGGTTAATAGTTGAAAGTCAACTACGCCGAGAATCAGATTTGAAAAACTTAGAGAAAAAAATCCAGAAAGAACGAGTTGAAGTTGACAAAAAACTGCGCACCTTAAAATCTGAAAAATTTGCTTGTCAACCAGATGCAGAAACAGCAGCAAGAAAGCTATTAAAAAAGTTTTTATATCACGAATTAGTACAAATTAATATTCAACAAGTAGAGTCGAAATCAAATGTAGATTTTACTTGTAAAGTCCAAGCTCAAGTGAGTTTAAGAGAGTCAAAAATCGAACTAGAAAAAAAACGAGCAGGTCGATTTATATTGGCAACAAATGTCCTGGATAGGATGGAATTAACGAAAGAAGAAATGTTGTCTAAATATAAGGGACAACAATCTGTAGAGAGGGGTTTTAGGTTTCTCAAAAACCCCCTGTTTTTAACTGATAGTGTCTTTCTTAAATCATCTCATAGAATTGAAGCTTTGGGGTTAATTATGGGTTTATGTTTATTGGTTTATACTTTTGGTCAACGTCAACTTCGTCAAACTTTAAGCCGGACTAAATCTACTGTCAAAAATCAATTAGGTCGTCCTACTAATAGACCAACTTTGCGGTGGATATTTCAATGTTTTCAGTCGATTCATTTATTGATTAATTCTGGAGTTAAGAGCGTGTCTAATCTCACTTATGAGCGTCTAGAATTATTGAAGTTTTTTCCTCCAAGTTGTCAAAGATACTATCTGCTTAGTTAAGAAACTTGAGACGAAGACACTCAGAGCGCAAAAATAATCAACAATTGAATAGTAGTGTAAAACTAAGCGCTTGTCAATTAATTATGAAGATGCGATCGCTAAGGGTGATAGAGGGACTTTGGCAGTTTTTGAAGATGTCCATTGGTAACTTTAAGCAACTCATATTATTCTCAAAGGCATTTATGGAGTCCGACCGGAGTAATGACAAGTTAAAAAGCTTGTGAGATAAGCCTTTGAGCCTCTATCACTCCTGAAAAATTTAGGGTAGATTTGCGTTGGCGGAGCAAGTGCGGCAGCTATATCGCCTTCTACCCCATACTATAAGTCTAAATACTTACTCAAGTTTTCCCCTTTTTATGTACTACATTTTGTCGTGCGGAATGTGGGTTCAATTTTTGGAAAAAGTTCTCTAGCAGATGGCGTCCTTGATACAATACGCGATCGTAATCATAGGGTTTAGTTCGGTTATTTTTTGAGGGAATCACTACTTCAATGCCTCGCTCAGTCAGAGGTTTTCTGACTCCCTCATCTGCATCATAAGCCTTATGGGCCAGAATCGCTTCAGCTTCAACATGGGGCAGCAACTCCGAAGCTCCAACAAGGTCGTGAGCATGACCAGGAGTTAAAAAAAAGAGATGGGATTACCTAAAGCATCAACAACAGTGTGGATTTTCGTACTTAGACCACCCCGACTACGACCAATATCTTCAGCTTCGCCATGGCTGTTCTTGGCTCCGGCACTATGCTGGTGAGCGCGAACAATAGTGGCATCAATAGCCGCGTATTCATTATCGGCTTCCCCTGATAATGCCAGG
>JBCDDV010000519.1:0-3298 GCA_039180145.1 Cyanobacteria bacterium P01_G01_bin.49
CAGGTAGAGAATAACCCGTATAACCATAACCGAATATTAAAGGTAAAGGAAAGAGTAATAAAGCAGCCGTCATATAAACAATCACAATATAGCTGCTAACTGTTAACCCTTGATGCTGTGCTTCCTTTCCTAAAATTAAATAAAGACTGACCATCCACGCCCCCATTAAGGCTAAGATATTTCCCAATATGGGGTTACTGCCTGGTGCTATACCTTTACTATCTCCTAAAGCAATTAAGATGCTACCTCCCAACGCAATTATAATTCCTAAACTAGTTAATTTTGTTGGTTTTTCTTTCAACCATAACCAAGATAAAATTGCTACCCAAACAGGATTTGTTGTTACTAAAGTAGTCGACGCAGCAATAGAAGTAAAAGATAAAGATGTTATCCAACAGGCAAAATGCAATGCTAATGTAACCCCTGCACCAATGGCATAGTAATAAGCAGAAGAAGTCACTTGAATTTTAACTAAATTTGGCCAAGCAGGAAGTAACAAAAAAGAAGCAATAATTAATCGAGAAGCAGCTAAAAATAAGCTGAACTTAACGCCAAACTGCTGAGAAGCTTCTAAAGCAAGACGAATTAAAATTGCTGTGGTAGAAACAGATAACACACCAATTATTAAAATCAAACTAACTTGCCAAGATTTGGGAGGGCGCATTGTTCTAAAAAATGATAAATTAGAGGGTAATTAATGATCATACTATGTTTATTCTTATGAAGAACCTACCAACCCTAACAAACGAAACCATACAAGCCATTTTGGATGAAAAAATTGATGATGAAACCGTTAATCAATTGGTTTGGTATTATTTAGGTTATCGTTATGATGAAACTCGTCAAAGTTGGGATAATACTCAAGTAGAAGAATCATGGCGACAAGACTATCCCGAACCCCCAAATTTTATCGAAAATCGACCCCCAGCAGTAAAATTAACCCGTTCTATCCCCAAAGAAAACAAACAATTACTTAAAGAGAAATTAGGATTTCAAGGCTATAAACTTGGGACATTTGAACCGAGAGATACTCGCCGCGCAACAATGGCTAATTGGCTATTAAGTTATCTAGTGATTCACGAAAAATTATCTTATTGAGGAGTTTAGGAGTTGCCATAAATCATGAAAATTTTAGCAAAATGGTCGATTAAAGATTATCATCAGATGATTGAGGCAGGAATTGTGCAAGACCAACAGGTCGAATTATTAGCCGGAGAAATCATCGAAATGAGTCCAGAAGGTGCGCCTCATTATTTATATCTTAGGAGAAGACGAGACAAACTAACTGAAAAAATTACTCAAAAATAAAGCTTATGTACGCTTTGATGGGCCAATTACCCTTGAAAATTCTGAACCAGACCCGATATTACTATTGTTTCTTTGCCTAGAGAAAAATATCGTTAAAGATATGCTTATCCAGAAGATATACTCCTCATTATTGAAATTTTTAATTCGACTTCAGAGACAGATTTAGGTAAAAAGAGAAAAATTTACGCCGCCAATAATATCACAGAATATTGGGTAATTGATATGAAACAAAATAACCTGATTATGTTTCGAGAAACCGAACAAAATGATTACGGAGTTAAACAAAAAATCAAACCAGGAAATATTACCTTGATTTCTTTCCCTGCAATTTCTATTTCAGTGGCAAAACTAATGAATCCAAGTTAAGAGAAATGCTGAAACCCTTCTAATAAACTTAATTCTCTTGGCTGATTATTCTTATCTACTAAAATAACGTAAGGCTCATCAATAATTGTGCCAATAATTGCTGCTCCTTTCCCTAATCTTTCGACCAACTTTATTCCCAGTCTTTCAGGTAAACATAACACTAATTCAAAATCTTCTCCACCATACAAGACCCATTCTAAAGCTTGTTCTGGAGATACCCATTCTGATAAACTAGCACAGCTACAGAGGCATGATTGCTCAATTTTTGCCCCAACTTTACTCATTCGGGAAATTTGTAAGATCGCATCCGCTAACCCATCACTACTATCCATACCTGTCACTCTATCTGTCTCCATGACATCCCAGAGGATAGGAATGATATCCAAACGGGGTTTTGGGTATTGATGAGCAGCAATTAACCTTTGTTGCATCTCCTGGGTTAAATTGCTTCTTAGGTGAGGATGCAGTAATAATTCTAGTCCTCCCCGTGACATTCCATGATATCCAGTCATGACAATCACGTCCCCAGGTTTAGCTGTCGAGCGGCGCATGATATGATGGGGGTACACTTGGCCAAAAGCAGTGATGCTAATGGTAATTTGCTTAGAACGACAGATATCACCCCCAATAATAGCTGTCTGATATGCCTGCAAACATTGAGTCATTCCCCAATACAAATGTTCTACCCAAGTAATAGATAAGTCTTCAGGCAAACTTAATCCAACTGTAACACCCAGAGGGGTTGCTCCCATGGCTGCTAAGTCGGATAAATTAGCAGTGGCAGCACGCCATCCTACTGCATCAGGGGGAGTTGTTGCTTCGCTAAAATGAACCCCATTGACCAAAACATCAGTCGTAACGACCAACTGCTGTTGAGGATCAAGAGATAATATGGCTCCATCGTCTCCGATGATATCAGGGGGACAAAATTGCTGCAATCTCCTTAAGAGTCCCTGTTCTCCAAGCTCTTTAACTTTCATTAACGTTTATGTCGTAAAGAAGGATTAAACATCTCACTAATGCCTTCTCCAATAAAAGATAACCCAACCACCATCGATGTCATTGCCATTCCAGGAAATAATGTTGTCCACCAAATACCTGTCGATAAGTCAGGTAATGCTTCTTTGAGATCATGTCCCCATTCAGGAACTTCTTCAGGTAATCCTAACCCTAAAAATCCTAATCCTCCTAATACTAGAATAGCATCAGCCGCATTTAGGGTAAAAACAACTGGAACACTTTGAATAACATTAAAAAATAAGTAGCGAGATAAGATGCGAGTTTGAGTAGCACCCATCGCTTTTGCTGCTTCAACAAATAGCTCTGTTTTTACACTACTAGTATGATTACGGACAATCCGATAGTATTGGGGAATATAAGCAATGCTGACTGCGATCGCTACATTTAAAATTCCTCGCCCTAAAATAAAAGCTAAAGTCACTGATAATAATCGGCCTGGAATTGTATAAATTGTATCCATAAAAAATAGAAGTATTTTATCAATTTTTCCGCCTGAATAACCGCTAATTAGACCAAGAGGAACTCCAATAATCATTGATAAGATTGTTGCTAAAAATACCACTTTTAACGCTGCTTGTGATCCTAAAAGTGTCCGTGAAAAAAC
>JBCDDV010000520.1:0-3292 GCA_039180145.1 Cyanobacteria bacterium P01_G01_bin.49
CGGCTCTCAGACAATGCAAACCGAAGATCACGAGTTCAAATCTCGTCATCGGCTACTCTCATAGTTTTTCTTGTTTTTTTTCTGTAACATTCAGTATCAAACGTAAGCCAGAAGCGGAAACTAGGTTAAGAAGATTGGGTACTGTTTGATGGTGGTGGGGTACGGAGATATTGTCACGATTTAACCAAACTCTTTCTCCTAAAACTGCCTTGGACATCCAGTTATTAGTGCTTTTTGGTTGAGGAAAGACGCGAGGATTCAACCAAGTCCATAGCAGGGCGATCGCAACAGGAATTAAAGAAAACCAGTCCAACCAAACGCGACTCCAAATAGCTAAAATCAACAAAGGTAAGACGGTAAAACGAGTTATACCACTCCAAGGATTAGCATGGCGCAACCATGTTTCTTCGTCCATTTTAAATGAGTTAGCAATCATTCTTTCTATATTCATTTTATTCATTGAACATTGAGTATTAAACATTTAACATTTACGATCACTTAATCAAAGATCAACAATATATCTAACGTCAGTTCGGGTTAAGGAATTGGGGAGTTCTGTTGATTGTTCATTGTTAAAAAATATCCGCAGGATCGGCCGACTGTAGCTTACGAGTTGCGATCGCCCCTGAAATACCGCACATAATCATCGTTAAAATTAGGACAAAAATAGCCCTGGAAACAGGCAACACGATGGGCAATGCTGTCGCTGCTGCGGTCAATTGATACAGTCCCATTGCTAGGATTACACTGGGGAAAAAACCTATAATGGACAGAATAATTGCTTCTTCAAATACAACCATGAGTAAATAAGTGTTTTTGTAGCCCATTGCTTTAAAAGTGGCGTATTCTGCCATGTGGTCGTTCACATCAGTAGAAAGTACCTGATAAACAATCACGATACCTACGATAAAACCCATTGTTGTTCCTAATGTAAACACAAAGCCAATGGGAGAACGATTTTGAATATAAGTGACTTCTTTTTCAACATATTCTTCATGGGTATAAGCTTGTACATCATCAGGAAGATAAGTATTTAAGTAAAGCCTTGTTTGAATGGGATCTTGTCCTGGTTCAAGATGAATAAGACCCAAACTAACTGTTGCTTGCGCTTTTTTCGGAAATAAACGCAAAAAATTATCATCGCTGGTAATTAATGCCCCATCATCAGCAAAAGATGCCCCTACCTCAAATAAACCAGCAATCGTTAGGGTAGTGCGATCGCTTTCTGTGGTTACAGTTTTTCCCTGTTCTATCTGGCTAATGACCGCTTCATACTTTCCTCTAGAGGCGCGATCAAATAGTACCGTATTGGGCATTTTTACTTTATGTAGCTGATGATCAACATCAGGTATATTAAAGGCAGGTCGTTCTGGATTAAAACCGATAATCATCATTGACGTTTTTTCTCTGGTTTGAGGATTACGCCAATCAAGAGAACCAAGATAAACAGGTTCTGCTGATGCTACTCCAGGGACATCCATTGCCTGATAAAGTCGCCGTCGTGGGAAGGTGAATAACTTGTTAAAGTTGGTCGCTTGGGTACTGAGGAGAATAATATCGCCAGCGATCGCTCGCGGATACTGGGTATTAGTAGTAAATAGAGCATCTTTAAATCCCAACTGCATAAACATCAGTATGTCGGCAAAGGCGATTCCTGCTAAGGCTGTCAGCATTTTCATCTTGTCGTGTTTAAGCTGTAGCCAACCCAAAGGGGTACGATTATTAATTAATTTGAACATTATTAGCGGGTTGATTTAATTACTTAGAAAGATCGATTTGTACGTTCACCTGCAAGTTAGTTAATCCCGCCACTTTTTTACTCGACTCCTCATCGAGTTTGACTTCAACTTCAACGACTCTGGCATCAATATTAGCAGTCGGATCAGTATTGACGACGTTTTGACGTTCCACTTCTAAGCCAATTTTGTCAACGATTCCTGTTAATTTTTCCGAAATGGCACTACTGGTAACGATTGCCGTTTGTCCTATGGTCACTTTTTGGATATCGCTTTCATAGACTTCTGCTACTGCACACATCTGATCAATCTGTCCGATTCTGGCAATGCCTTCATCGCTGGACACGACTTCTCCAGGACGAGTTAAAATTTTAATGACTGTACCTGCTTGGGGCGATTCGATATAAGCACGATCAAGGTCTGCTTGGGCAGTTTTGACTGCTGCCTGGGCTTCTCTGACTTCGGCTTCGGCAATAGCTACATCTACTGGACGAACTTCAGCGATTCTATCTAAGGTGGCTTTGGCTTCGGCAATTTGCTTTGCTTGAGCGGATTTGATACGGTTTAAATTGGCTTTGGCTTCAGCAAGTTGTTCTTTGGCAGTGGCTAAAGTTAAGGATTTACTATCTTTTTCAGATGCAGAAATCGCCCCTTCTTGATAAAGTTGTTCGTAGCGTTGATATTCGACTTGAGCGTTGTTTACTTCAGCTTCAATTCGCGCTACTGTCGCTGTTTGTGCCGTGATATCGTTACTTCTTTCGGCTTCGATGCGAGCGATCGCAGCGTCTTGGGCTTTGATTTCTCCGGTTTTTGCCCCTGCTTTTACTTGTGCAAGGTTTGCTTGAGCAACACTTACCTGTTCTTGGGCTTGATTCAAAGCAGCTTTGGCGCGATCATGACTATCTAAAATGGCAATGGTTTGACCTTTTTGGATTGCCTCTCCTTCTTTTACTAATAGTTCTTCAATCCGATTGCCTTCCGCACTAGAAGATACAGATATTTGAATAATTTCTCCACTAGGTTCTAATCTCCCCAATGCCGTTACTGTTGTAATTTCTGGCATTGGTTGAACAGTTACTTCAGTTTGAGTATCATCTACTTGTCGCAGTCTATAAACTGTTATTCCACCTACAATTAAAGCCAAACCTATCAATAATAAAGGGAGTTTTTTTAGTAGAGAGTTAACGGATTTCGGCAAAGAGCCTGTATATTGCATAATAAATTAACCTATTGTTTTATAATTTTTGCTAAATCGTTTAGTTTATTTTTCAGATAAAAATTGGCAAAGTAATTTCATTCTATACTTCTACTAATTTCATCGCTTCGATCTAACGTCCAGTATTTGATTGGACTAAAGTCCATAAATTTTTGATCATCGAAATCAAACTAAAGTTCATAGAAATTATTGTTTTTTTAGGTTACACATCTACTTAATAATACTTTGAAAATTTATAGCTATACTCTCTTGGTGTTATTCTGAAAATTATTTTATCACATCTGTTAAAGTTAAATAATGAACTGAATATTCTAACTTATTAAAATGTCTCTTGTTTATC
>JBCDDV010000521.1:0-3287 GCA_039180145.1 Cyanobacteria bacterium P01_G01_bin.49
GCCACAAAATATAAGGGAAGGGTCGATCAAGAGCAGATTTTACCCCAAGTTTCTTGGCGTAGAAAATAGTCGATGATTAAAGTATAGGGTAGGTTATTTCCTCCCTATACCAAGGAGAACCCAACTTTTAATTTTAATCTTCTTTGCGGGCTGCGGGGGGAGCAGGAGGAGCGGGAGGAGCAGAAGATTCCCCTTGAGGAGGAGTTACAACAATTTCAGCAGATTGTACAGGTGCTGGAGCAGGTTGCGGTGCAGTATTCGTGGGTTGAGGCGCAGAACCAGTTGCCCTAGTTCGTCTACGGGGGGCTGAAGTTTGTTGAGAAGGAACAGAGTTCCGACGGCGATAAGTTCGACGACGAGGACTTGTCTGAGTTACACGCGGCTGAGATCTTTGATAGTAGGTTCGTTTCGGCTTGATCGGTTCAGCCTTAATGCTGCCTTTGCGTCCATCTAAAGATGGTAATTCAGGGAAAGATTCAACCTCCATATCCTCTGTGGCTTCTTGCATAAACTCACCCCAAACCTTAGCAGCAGTGGTACTGGCCCCCCATGTGGGTCGGTTATTATCATTTCCTAGCCAGACACCAGCCGTTAATTGAGGAATATAACCGATAAACCACAAATCTCTGGCTTTATCTGAGGTTCCTGTTTTGCCAGCAACGGGACGATTTCCCAGTTGGGCAGGTGTTCCTGTCCCTGATGTTACAACTCCGCGCAACATCCAGGTAATAATATTTGTCGTGTTAGCATCAATAGCTTGTAAAGATTCACCTTTTGCCTGATAGAGTACCTTGCCATGACGATCTAAAATACGGTTGATGCCATGAGCTTCTTGATAAACTCCTTGATTTGCCAACGTTCCATAAGCATTGGTTAATTCGAGTAAATTGACTTCCCACGCCCCTAGGGCTAAAGAGTAAGTAGGTTTCAGTTCCGATTTAATGCCCATGCGCTGAGCAATTCTAATAATAGGACTCCAACCCACTTTGACTAGGGTTTGTACTGCCACCACGTTTAAAGAAGAGGATAAAGCTTGACGCATGGAAACCTGCGCCCCGCTATATTTATCTCCGTAATTTTCTGGCCGGTAGCCATCGACCACATAAGGGGCATCAGTAAAAGTCTGATAAGGAGAAAATCCAGAAGCGATCGCAGTCGTATAAACAAACGCCTTGAAGGTTGATCCAGGCTGCCTTTTGGCTTGAGTGACTCGATTATATTGATGATTTTTATAGTCATTCCCCCCTACCATTACCTTAATTTGTCCATTGCGAGGATCAATGGCGGTCAGTGCTGCTTGCTTATATCCTTGCCAGCGACCATAACCGATGGCACTTTCAATGGCATCTTCAGCCGCTTCTTGCCATCGGGGATGAAGGGTCGTTTCGATGACAATTCCACCTTCTTTCAAAATATCTTCTGAAACGTATTTTGAGACTTCTTGTTGAATGTAGTCAGTAAAATAGGGTGCCTTTCTAGCAAACCTTTTTGGTTGTTTGGGGGTTACCCTAATAGAAGAAGCGATCGCCTTTTCCATCTCTGACTGAGTAATAAACCCTTCTTTGGCCATTCGTTCTAGCACTAAGTTCCGTCTTTTCGTAGCAGCTTCCTTGTTTTCTAGGGGAGAATAGACACTAGGGGCAGGAACAATGCCTGCTAGAGTGGCAGCTTCTGAGACAGTTAATTCATCAACGGATTTACCAAAATAGACCCAAGCCGCATCAGCTATCCCGTAGGCTCCCGATCCCAGATAAACTAAGTTAAGATATTGCTCCAAAATTTGTTCTTTTTGAAAATTATTTTCAATTTTCTGGGCAAGACGCATTTCCTTGAATTTACGAGTAAAACTGCGCTCTTGATTCAAAAAAACAATACGGGCTAATTGCTGAGTGATGGTACTTCCGCCTTCTACGACATCTCCCGCTTGTAAATTGGAAAAGGCCGCTCGCACAATACCTTGAATATCCACACCACGATGATTTTCAAAACGGCTATCTTCACTAGCAATAAAGGCTTCTTGAACAGGATTAGGAATCTGCCATATTTTTAGGTTTTCGTGGGTGACAGGGCCAATTTCTCGCAAAGTTTCCCCATCTGCTCCCTTGATCGTTATGGTTTCGGGACGGGCATAAACTAGAACATCTTCGATAGATTCGGTAATGCTGCTCTCAATTTGATAAATACTATAACCCAGGGTAATGACTCCAGCACTCGCCCCAATTCCCACGCCGAAAAATAACCAAAACCTGGGCTGGTGGCGGACAGAAACCACTTTTTTAAAAGACGTAACTGCTTGTTCAGAAAACGCTGTTAATTGAGGGGGAAGAGAGTATTGCTTTTTTCGGCGTTTTCTGTCGCGTCTTCTTCTGCTTCTTCTGCGGCGGCGGGTTGGATTTAAAGTAGTTTTGTCATCTTCTAGATCAGTTTCTGAGGATGGTTGCACAGGACTCTCTAATTTGTCAGCCATTGAATGCAATAAGTGACTTACTTGCCGTTTAACTCTGATTCCCAACTGATTAAACACTGCTCGCTCCTTACTAACACTAATGACTGATCGTTACAAAAAAATAGGATTAATGACGCTTAGGATACCATATCAATCCCTTAAAAGATTGTTGATTGAACTCAAGGGTGCAAATTAAGACGAAATAGAACAAAGAATACTACACATAATTTTTTTCCTCATTTCCTCACTCCCTCACCATTCTTTATGGCGAACATGAGCGCAATTGCGTATGAGATATAGCCATAAGGGCGGACTAAAACTCTACTCATACTTGATGATAAGGCAATGATAATCAATTAAATAGTTGTTCTAAATAACTTGTTTTTTGTGATTTTTTGATAATTGATTGCTTTTTTATGCAAATGAAGGTTAATTCAACTTGATTATTCTGAGCAAAATTCACCCTTAATGAATCTCTGCTTCTAATTGTTTCGTCGAGACAAAACACTCTCCTGGTAAAAGAACTGGGTTCTCTCGAAAAATTAGCTGCCCACGATGGTTTTTACGATGAATAGCAATTCCATAAGGATGCTTTCCCTGTTTACCGTGTAGCATACAATAGGTACGATAGATTCTCTGAGCAGCCCGCAACAATAAGGGATCAAGTATGATAGTTGAATCTATTTGTGGTTTAGGTTCTTTGATTTGATGGGAATATGACATAATTTTGTCTCCTCACCTGTTAATGTTTGTTGATAGTTTACCGTAATCTGAACGATACCAATCAAAAGACGGATAAATAGCTCTCTATGATTCCAAAATCTTCAAAAGAATGTCTCCC
>JBCDDV010000522.1:0-3283 GCA_039180145.1 Cyanobacteria bacterium P01_G01_bin.49
TCTACCTTCTCGTCTTCATATATGTATTCAACTTCAAACCATCGCGCAGAATACTTTGGATGTATTCGTACCTCCTTAATTTTCTTATTCTTAAGTCTTTCTGGCAATTGAATTTTTACCTCGCCATATTCCTTTTTGAACGAGCAATCAGCCCGCACTCCACCATCTTCGCGTTAGCAAGTGGTGGTTAGGGCGACGCTTCATGAGCGAAGCCTAATCGTTATACCCTTGGTTCTCAATGTATTTTTTTAGAACTTCTATTGGTGCGCCACCAGAAGATGTATATCCATATCCTCGTTTCCAAAAGACAGGTTTCCAGTAATACGGCTTTAACTCTGTAGCAAATTCCTTTCTAATCTCTCTACTACTAATAGTCTTGAGAATATTACACAACTTACCTAGAGAGATTCTTGGAGCAAGATCTACTAGCAGGTGTATATGGTCTTGTGTTCCTAAATCAGCTTTACACTCTAATAGTTCCGAGTCTTGAGTTTTACAAAGTCTATTAAACATCTCTTTTAGTCGAGATTCTACAGCTTTTGTAATGACTGGATGACGGTATTTTGTAACAAACACTATGTGAACTGCATTATATCCAAAACTATGATTATGAGGCTTTAGCTTGACCATAAACTATCAACACTATGCTATGATGATTTTCATGGTAAGACTAAACGTGCGAACAGACAAGTGGCAAATTGTGGCAACTCAAGAGCAAAAAGAGTTGTTACAAAATACCGTGTCTGAATTTCGTCGTTTGGTGCGTTGTTTAGTAGGAGTAGTAAATACTCACTGGTCTACTATTGGGTTGCTAGATGCTAAATCTCAGATACCAGCGATAGAAAAACTAGTACATCAAACAGCCAAAAATCCATCTCCCAAATATCAATACTTTAATCGTCGTTTTTGGAAATTTCCCAGTTATTACCGTCGTGGAGCAATTCAGTTTGCTGTAGGACAGGTATCGAGTTTTAACACTAGATACAGGCAATGGCAGTCAGGAATAAGAAAAAGAAAAGATGATTTGCCTCCAAGGTTAAATGCAGACTGCGGTACATATCCACCTTTATACAAGGGTCAATGTATCAAATTTGCTGATGACCTTAATAGCGCAGCAATCAAGGTATTTACTGGTACTGATTGGATTTGGACTACTGTGGGGATTACAGGACATAGGCAACGTCATCTTAATCCGAACAACCAACGCAAATCACCATACTTAATTGTGAACGGTAGAGGTTGCCACTTGTCCGTACCGTTCCAAATCAAAACTCCTAAGTTAGCTGATAAAGAATCAGTC
This sequence comes from Cyanobacteria bacterium P01_G01_bin.49, assembly GCA_039180145.1. Classification (GTDB taxonomy): domain Bacteria; phylum Cyanobacteriota; class Cyanobacteriia; order Cyanobacteriales; family Microcystaceae; genus JBCDDV01. The sequence goes on from JBCDDV010000522.1 coordinate 1,301, forward strand.
TTAGCAGCAGACTTAGGCATCAATACAACTGCTACAGTTTCGGTTGTTAATTTCGACGGCACTGTAAGCCATCGTGAATTTATTCATCCTGGCAGAGACATAGACCGAAGAGACAAGAGACTGAAGCGCATAAGCAAAAAAGCCTCACTTACAGGAAAGCTGCAAAAAGGCTTTGCTCGTGGACTGTACCGCAAAGCAGGCAACATCAACCGAGAAATCGGACAAAAAGTATCTGCTTATCTGGTCAAAATAGCCAAACAACATGGTGTCAAATATATAGTTTTTGAGCATCTTAAAGGATGGCGACCAAGAGGAGGTAAACGCAAATCAACCTTAAGACAACGTTTTCACGGTTGGTTGCATCGTCGCATTGTCAATCTAACCGAGATGAAGTGGTCAGAATTGGGCGGAAGAGTAGTATTTATCAATCCTCGCGGTACTAGTAGCTATGCTTATGATGGCAGCGGAAAGTTAAAAAGAAATAATCAAAATTACGCTCTAGCACAATTCGCAAATTCAAAACTTTATAACGCTGACCTTTCAGCCTCTTATAACATTGGTGCTAGAGGTATTCTTAAACTGATGGGTGGAAACAGCCCACAGGATGAGCAAGGCAAAAGCTCCTGCTCATCACCTAGAAGTCGGGGAACGCTTTCGATGTTATGGGTAGTGCCATTAACATTGTAGAGCAGGATACTCACACTTCGCCCCAAGGCAAGTGTGAGAGGCTTCATCTGGACATGCATGTAATTCGATACTCTGAGTTTTAGTATGTTTAGAATCTTGTCTTAAAGGATCTTCCCACTCTAAACGATGTACTAATGGTGCTAAAGGATCGATATGAATCTCTTGCCATTGATAATTTGTAGATTTACAATTCATTATTTTTCTCTCGCATTTTTATGGTTTGGGCGATTATGCCTAGCCAGTAATCGTTAATCATTTCTCCTGAAAGTTGGAAAACACAATACCCAAGCTGTTGAGCTAAGTTTAATTTCTCATAGTCTCTCATCAGACTCTTGCCCGTGTTATGTCCCCCTGTATGCCAAATTTGTCCCTGAATCTCCAGCAAAACTTTCGATGCGGTATGGCAATAATCAAATTTGAAGCGGCGATCGGGAATTGCTCTAAACTCGGCAATAAGATCGATGTTTGGATACAAATCTTCCCAAAGTAAATCAAATTCTAGTTCGAGGCTGGAGATTGACACAAATTAATTTCCATTAACAATAAATATTTTTGGCATCAAGAGAACCTAGTGCAGTACGAAGCTCTAACCACTGCTCTTTATTTAGTAAGTTAAAATCTTCCGAAGAATTTAGGTTGTATCTATCTTTTAAAAGCCTAACGAACCCCTCTTTTGTCCATTCATTTTCTTCAAACAATACTTCTAACTCTGCAATATCTTGGCTACTTGGTTTCCAAGCTTGGGGTAATTCATCGTTTACCTGCTCGACTTTTCGCATAAAGCTTTTGCCGTGAGCGATCGCCACCAGCTCTTGAGTGGGAGCTAAAGCCAAAGCTTGCCTTTGCTTTAGCAAAATATATGCTTCAAACGACCTTACCCATGCTGGATGCAGCTTTAAATTGACGTACCAATAGTTTCTTTTATAGTGAGTGTTGTGTTGAGAAACTTTGTACATCACCACGGGTTTATACATCCGAAACTCTTCGCTAATTACAGGAGAATTTTTAATTGTTTCGGGGGGCGACATTCGATCCGATCGCTTTGACACCTCTTCTGCCAAATTGTCGATAAAAGTTTGAATATCGACAATATCTTTTCTCGTGCCTATGTTTAGGGTGAAAATTGGCTGATGACCTTCTTTCAGCAGTTCCAAAATATAAAAGTATAAAATGCCTGACATCTTACATTTGGCAGGACATTCTTTGACATCACTTTTTTGACATGGCTTGTTGCAGTCAATCTTAGTTTGCTTACCATTATCGTCAGTTTTATACTCGGCAAAAATAGTTTCGCCA
>JBCDDV010000523.1:0-3275 GCA_039180145.1 Cyanobacteria bacterium P01_G01_bin.49
CCATAACAAGTAATTGCTGGGAGAAATGTTTTAGCTAAATTAAGTTCATTCAACGCTTGATTAGCGAAATCTCGTCTACCTTTTTGATAAGCTTCTAAAAGCGTTTTCTCTTTCCATTTTTTTCTTTTTTTGAGTGAGGTATTGTTAAAAGTTGTGGTCGTCCCAGTCCCATTGTTACGATGACGGCTAGATTTTGATTGAGCAAGATTATAACTGCCATTAGCTGCGGCTGGATTAATACCTTTTTCAACAGATGTAGAAGGGCGATCAGCACGATTTACTCTAGAGATATAGGTGTTACCGGACTGAGAAAAATTGCGACTAACTTTTCCTGTAGTCTGATAAGAAGAAGCTGCTGAAGAATTAATCCCAGTGATCATGGTGGTCATTCCTTGCTGCATTTCTTCTTCATAAGGAGCTATCGTCATAGCCAAAGCATCTAATACTTCTTCGGTCGATTTGTAACGATGTTTAACTGAGACTTCCAACATTTTTTTGAGAACTGTGGCCAAAGAATTGCTAATATTAACGTAGCGTTCCCAAACAATTTCTCCGGTTTCTGGGTCACAACCAAGATCTTTTGGCGTTTTTCCGGTTAGTAAATAGATACAGGTAACACCGACAGCATAGATATCACTAGCGTAAACAGGACGCATTGCCATTTGTTCGGGTGGCGCAAACCCTGATGTTCCGACTGCAAAAGCTGTAAAAGCTGTTTGGGAAGAGTTTTTACCAACAACGATGGAATTAACTTGATTTTTTACTGCTCCGAAATCAATTAACACCAGTTTGTTGTCTTTTTGACTACGAATGAGGTTGGCTGGTTTAATGTCACGGTGAATGACTTTCTCGGAGTGAATGTATTTCAGAATCGGGAGAATTTCACTCAAAAATTGTCTAACACCAGCTTCGTCGGAGGGGCCTTTTTTCTTAATCTCTTGGTGAAGATTGTAACCTTTAACATACTCTTGAACAAGGTAAAATTCGTGATTCTGTTCAAAGTAATCAAGTAATTTGGGAACTTGAGGGTGTTTTCCCACAATTTCTAGGGTATTAGCCTCCCGTTCAAACAATTCCTTGGCCATTTTATAGACTTGGGGATCATCTGTGGCAGGTCGTAGTTGCTTAACGACACAGATAGGATTCCCTTGAACGGAGAGATCGGCTGCCCCAAAGGTTGCACCAAACCCACCTTTCCCTAGAATTCCTAGTGGTTGATAACGGTTATTGAGTCGCAGGCGAGAACCGCAGGATTGACAGACTTCGGCCTGCTTGGGGTTTTTGGGTTGGGTACAAGACGGGTTTACACAGTAGCTCATTCAATCTTACCGATATCGCATTTGGGACTTTGACCAATCAATCGGATTCAAACAGCAGTCAGATTGTTGCTGTCTAGTCATCTAACTTTAACATTCCCTAGCTTCTTCAGAAAGTAACAGTTTAAACGAAGGTTTTAGGGTTTACCCGCATTTCTCACAAAAGCTGCGATCACTCTTGTCGAGTGGGTTCCCTGAAACCATTGTGACTTCGAGATGACTCTATATTAAACAAAATCAGCGATTTCCAAAAGCTCATTTTAAAACCTTTGCGGAGTGATCTAGCTTGAAACTATTGCCCATAAGCATTTAGGATCGAGATTTTAGAAGAACCGTCGGCAAAATTTCTTGCCACACACGATGTACAAGGGTTGAAGAAACGTATACTAGCGTGAATCCAATTAAAGGATGAAGTATCTCTAAATGCAGGGGAGTTTTAAGATGAATGCTGCAAAACTGTAGTCCAAACAGCACTGGTAAGCTAGTAGCTAAGGCACGAATTCTCTTGGAGAAAGGCAAAATCAACGATCCTGCTAGCAAGACTAATGATATTCCAGCGTACCCCCGCACTAACAAAACATGAATATTCCACCAAACTGAATTATTGAAGTAAGCAACTCCTACGGTTAATAACTGGGCAATTAAACAGAGATTGAAAAGAACGGCGATCGCATAAAAACCAGTTTTCATCCAGTCTTTAGAAGACTTGTCGCAATCGGGTGCTGAATTGATAGTCACGATAAACTAGCCTCCTTGTCTTGAAATAGATTTTGTGTAACGTATGCCATGACTTTATTTACTAGTTCGGGCCCTGCTTTTTCTGGTGAACCAGCATCAAACGGTGGGGCTGGGTCATACTCCAACATAAGTTGAGTAATTTTAGCCGTTTCCTCGCCATAAAGTGCAGCAGCAACCGTTAAAGCAAAATCAATTCCTGCGGTAACACCTCCGCCAGTATAACGATTGCGATCAATGACAACTCTCTCTGTTCCTACTTCAACACCCAACTCTGCTAACTTAGCTCGCGCTGCCCAGTGAGTTGCTGCCCGATATCCTTCGAGTAGCCCTGCTTTAGCTAAAAATTCCGAACCGCCACAGACAGAGGTAATAAATTTAACGTTACTTTGTTGACGGAAAAAATCAATTACTTCATCGTCGCTTACTACTGCTGGCTGTCCCATACCACCGCCGACACAAATTAGATCTAGTGGTGGGCAATCAGCAAAGGTTGTATCGGGTAAAATCCTCATGCCGTCATCCGTGGCGATCGCATCTAAATTTTTCCAGATTCGATGGATTTTGACACCCGGTAAACCACTAAACACTTGTTGCGGTCCAACAATATCTAGGGCAGTCATGCCAGGATATATTACCAAACCAATAACGTAATTTTTGGGCTCAGTCATGAATTTATTTCCTCTGAATACTTGCAGTGAAATCTATCTCTTATGCTAGGGAGAACAACCTATTGCGCCTAGTCCTCAATCGGGTACTCTTCGAGACAATCTATGACTGACCTACAGCTTCTGTTTAAAGAGATAGTAGGATTATTATTAGAAGTAATTGTTACAGAAGCTAATGGCTCAGAACGAACCAGTTGATACAAATTAATTTAAGAAAAATATTTTTTCAAGATGTCAATAAAATAGCTTTATTTTAGACAAGTTTAAACTTTAAGATTAACTATCTAACTGAGTTTTCTGTGGCAACGTAGGGAGTTAATAAATTATTTGCTTGATAAAAGTAAAAACTATCAACAACAATCCCTCCTCGTTTCATATCAACTTTACCGATCTCTTCAATACTGTCAAAAAACTGGCGAAACTCATTAGTTAATTCTGGCATCTCATGAAACCGTTTTAAGGTGATATAAAGTGCATTTTTACCAATCCATTGATCGGTATCCGGCCAGAAAGAAAAACCTCTTCTATCATAGCTAAAACAAGTTATAGGAATAGG
>JBCDDV010000524.1:0-3275 GCA_039180145.1 Cyanobacteria bacterium P01_G01_bin.49
ATTATGCAGCCCCAGAAATTATATCAGGGGGAGAAATTGGCCCAGAAAGCGATTTATTTGAAGTGGGTATGGTTTTACATGAACTATTGACAGGGAAGTTGCCCCCACCTGCTTTGAGTAGAGTTTTAGAAGAAGATACTTGGCAACCAGAAGGGTTAGATGAGCCTTGGCTTACGTTGCTTATTAATGCTTTGAAAATACAACGAAAAGACCGTCCAAATACGGTTAAACAATGGTGGGAACAAAGACACAAAACAAGGCAGAATATTCTTCCTATTGAGATCAAAAATATTGAAACATTACAAGGACAATTTGTTTTGCCCCTACTAAAACAACAGGGAATGACCCAAAGACTAGGAAGAGGCGGTATCAAAAAAGTTATGTCTATCAATCATGACGAAGTGCTAGTTTTGGCATCAGGAGGCGCATCTCTTCTCAATTTTAATAGCCGCATTGCTATTTGGGAAATTGACTGTCCTACTCAACTTGGCACTGTTAGCAAAAATCATCAATTATTAGCTTCAGTCTGGCAGCGAAATATCTATCTTTGGGATCTCAAGCGAGGTAAACTCTTACGACAATTACAGGGTCATTCTAAACAAATTAATGATCTTGCTTTTAGCCACGATGGCTCATTATTAGTATCAGTAAGTAGTGACGAAACATTGATCATCTGGGAAACAAAAACTGGAAAAAAACGCCATGAATTGTCAGAAACAATGGGAAAAATAACCTGTGTTTCGATGAGTGAAGATGGTCAGTTGATCGCATCTGGTTGCTATGATGGAACCCTGAAAATTTGGCAGGCAAGATCCGGTCAAGAATGGCAATGCTTAAAGAATCATAAAATAGCCATTGAAAGTTTAACGTTTAGTCATAATGGGAAATTTTTAGCATCAGGAGGAAGGGATCACAGAATTTGTATTTGGGAAGTTTCATCGGGTAAATTACAGCAAGTCTTGAAAGGTCATACCGACTGGGTAACTGCCTTAAGTTTTCAAGATAATGATCAATATTTAGCCTCCGCTTCAAGTATCAATGATAAAACAATTCGAGTTTGGTCTCTGGTAAACAAACAAGAAACCCAAACACTAAAGGGCCATTGGAACTCAGTGACAACCCTTGATTTTTGTGCTAATAACCAATATTTAGTGTCAGGGGCCGCTGACTACACAGTACGTCTCTGGAATGTGGCGAAAGGGAAAACCATTGAACAACTCCATCAACATACGAATTGGGTATATAGCGTCGCTTGTAGTCCTGATGGTCGTTGGGTAGCGATAGGTAATAATGACGGCACAGTTCGTCTTTGGGATATCATCGAACGCAGAGAGGTTCATATTCTCCAAGGTCATGAAGGGGCCGTGTCTAGTGTCGCTTTTTGTCCTGATAGTTGTTACTGTGTATCGGGAAGTTGGGACGGAACCTTACGGTTATGGGATGTTCAGACCGGAAAATGTTCTCGAATATTGCCAGGTAACCAAAACTGGGTTAGAAGTGTTGCTGTCAGTCCTAATGGTCGATGGGTTGCATCGGGGGGTTGGGATAAAACTGTTTGCCTCTGGGATATCTCATCAGGATGGGCCAGTTTTATGGGAAGTAAACCAACTCGTATTCTTCAGGGCCATTTAGATGATATTGAAGGGGTTGCTTTTAGTCCCGATAGTCAATTAATTGCCAGTGCTAGTGACGACAAAACCATTAAAATTTGGGAAGTGAATTCTGGACAAGAGGTACAACAATTAAAAGGACATAAATACAATGTAGAAGGAGTGATATTTAGTCCTGACGGCCAATTTGTTGCTTCTATTAGTCGAGACAAAACAGTTTGTTTATGGCATGTTATTTCCGGTCAACAAATTCAAAAGTTTTGTGGTCATCTAGATTATATAAAATGCGTTGCTTTTAGCCACAATGGTGACTATATTGCCTCCGGTGGACAAGATAATATGATTGCTATTTGGGAGATCGTGTCAGGGGAATTGGTGCAGTTGATTCAAGGCCATACAAATTGTATTAATAGTCTAGCCTTTAGTGCAGATGGTTCTTTTCTAGTGTCTGGCGATAATGATGGAGTCGTAAGGTTATGGCAGTTTGACCAGTTATAATCCCATTATCTTCCCATCTGCTTTTGGTCTTAATGAATGAAAACATGAAGGCGATTGCTATCTCTAATTTTTTTTAAGTGGTTCAAGTGGTACAATCGAAGAATACCTTAAAAATATTAAACATCAGCCCTCACTTGGCTCGAAATCTATTGTCTATTTGGCTCTAATACAATGGGACTAAATAAGCTTAGTAAATTTAGAGATCTCTCAAAACGGGATGGTAGATCGTGGCTAAGAAAATTCTACAAAACACTCAAGCATAAGTATCCCAATTTTTATGCCATGTATCTAACAACCAGAGTTGTTTTTATTTGGAGTGGATTTTGGTACCTTATCGACTGCTGGGCAACTGGTCAAAATTTTCTAACTGCTGGCACTTGTTTTTCACTTCCTCTGCTAGTCAAACATTTTATTCTACTAACTGTGGGAATGTGCATGCTCTATATTGATGATTCTTCATTACAAGAACTCTTAGATATGAAGCCAACTCCACCAAGAGCTTATGATTCTGTTAGTAACAAAATTGAACATTTATTTATTTATTTCAAAAACCAATATCCCAATATTATTGAAATTTACACCATGATGGGGATTATTCTGTCTTGGTTTGGAATTTGGGGGCTGATTTATGATTTTCCCCTTCATCCGTTGTTACGTTCACTACTAACCTTAATTCTCGGAATCTTACTGCTATACGTTGATAACTTGAAGTTAGATGAGCTTTAATGAAATCAAAGCTTTGTTGCTCGAATACAGCAAATTCCTGTAAGTCCCTGTTGTTTCCATTGACCAGGATGTTGAAAATTCCGGAAAATCGATAAATTTTTATACACAAATTTTATACCGTCTTATGTCGGAAGAAGAAGTAATAGCTATCAATCATGATCAGCCTGGGATTTTAGCTATAGATATAGGAGATCGCATATATGGACAGGTTATGACTACTTTGCACAGTTTATCTTTATCTCGCGTTTCTTTCAATCACTACCAAGAATTAAAAAGAGAAAAAATCTCAAACAAAAAGAGTAAATTAAGACGAGTCAAATATCCTAATAATAGAGCAGAGCAAGACTATAGGGAAGTCAAGAAAATAACGGATGCTAGCTTAGGAGATCAATCACTTCGCACAGCCTGGAGAACAATTAAGTGGTCGGACGTAAACAAAAT
>JBCDDV010000525.1:0-3270 GCA_039180145.1 Cyanobacteria bacterium P01_G01_bin.49
AGATTTAAAAAACGCTCTAGTATTGACATTAATAATCCTAATATTTTAATAAATGCTCATCTTTATGAAAATCGCTGTTTACTAAGTTTAGATAGTTCTGGAGAGAGTTTACACAGAAGGGGATATCGACCAGCTATGGGACTTGCACCCCTAAAAGAAACCTTAGCTGCTGCCTTATTAGACCTAACAAATTGGACGGCTGATTTGCCCTTTTTAGATCCCTTATGTGGGTCAGGAATTTTACCAATAGAAGCCGCTTTCAAAAGTTTGAATATTGCTCCTGGTTTAATCCGAAATTCTTTTGCCTTTCAACATTGGCATGACTTTGATAAACTTCTTTATGAGAAAATAATAGAAGAAGCAAAAAATAGTCGAAAACAAACCATTGAAGCTCCAATATTCGGAAGTGACAAAGATTTAGAGATCATCAAACAAGCAAAAATAAATACCGAAAAATGTCATCTCAATCAATATATCAACTTAACAAAAATTGACTTAAAGAATTTAGAAGCACCTCGTGATCAAGGGGTTATTATTTGTAATCCTCCCTATGGGAAACGACTAGGAAATCCTCAAGAATTAGCAGCATTATACACATTATTAGGAGATATTCTCAAGCAAAGATTTAAAGGATGGATAGCCTATATTTTGACAAGTAATAAAGAACTCGGAAAAAAAATTGGCTTAAGAACCTCACGTCGTATTCCTATTTATAATGGTTCTCTTCCTTGTACTCTCCTAAAATATGAATTATATTAAGCCTAATCAAAGGAACTTTTGTCGTCAAAAAGGCAATAAATGAGGAAGGAAGTCCAAGCAATAAGGGATTATCTTTGACTCTATCACCGAAGTTTGCTTTAAAATAGAAGCAAATCTAGCTTTTATCTGGTTTTTTTCTTTTTTAGGGTATTATTAGCTGCAAAATCATGGTTAAAATTATTCGTCGTCAATCATTAGGCTTACAAAGTGTTTATGATATTGGGGTAGAAAACGATCATAATTTTCTCCTTAAAAATGGGTCAGTTGCCTCCAACTGTTTCAATAAATCCCATTCTACTGCTTATGCTTATGTCACTTATCAAACGGCTTATTTGAAAGCCAATTATCCAGTTGAATATATGGCTGCATTATTAACAGCTAGTAGTGATAATCAGGATAAAGTAGAAAAGTATCGAGAAAATTGTCAAAAAATGAACATTGATGTACAACCACCAGACATCAATCGTTCTCAAAAAGATTTTACCCCTATTGGAAATAAAATTCTCTTTGGTTTATCTGCGGTTAGGAACTTAGGAGAAGGCGCTATTGATAGTATCTTAGAAGCGAGAAAATTAGCAGAGAACAGTTTTGAATCTTTAGCAGATTTTTGCTCTCGTGTAGATCTACGATCTGTCAATCGAAGGGCTTTAGAAACTTTAATTTATTCTGGGGCTTTTGATAAACTTAATTCCAATCGCAAACAATTAATTAATGATCTTGAATTAGTGATTGCTTGGGCGCAAAAACGGGCGAAAGAAAAAGAAACCGGCCAAATGAACATTTTTGATTTAATGGGTGAGCAAACCGAGGACAATGAAAGTAGAAAAAATGGATTTGAGCAAGCACCTAGCTCCTCTGTTGTTGCTGATTTTTCCCTAGAAGATAGACTTAAATTAGAAAAAGAACATCTGGGATTTTATGTTTCCGAACATCCCTTAAAATCGATTAGTCAATCTGCTCAAATATTTTCTCCCGTTAATTTAAGTGAGTTAGGACAAAAAATACGTCAAAAGGTGAGCGTTATAATTATGGTTAATGAGGTGAAACAATACACCACAAAAAAAGGAGATCTCATGGCTTTTTTGACTTTAGAAGATGTTTTTAGTCAAATAGAAGGAGTAATTTTTCCTGAAAGTTATCAACGGATTCGAGATTTATTAATTGAAGATGCTCGTTTAATTGTTTGGGGAAAAGTAGATCGTCGTGATGATAAACTACAGTTAATTGTAGAAGATGCAGAAACCATAGAGAGTATCAGAATGGTAATGGTTGATTTAACCTTACAACAAGCAATTGATGGAGTTGCCCATCAAAGTTTAAAAGGCATTCTTCAAGAACACTCTGGTGATAAAAGTAAAGCAAAAACCCCAGTAATTGCGGCTATCAATGGAGGCAATTACAGACAACTGATTCGCTTTGGTCAAAATTACTGGGTGCAAAATGGTTCTACTGTTATTAATTCTCTAAAAAATGCTGGATTTAATGCCCATCTTGAACACTTGGTTTCTCATTAATTCTTTAATTATTTTCTCATTAATTAATTTATGAATTCTTGGTTTTCCCGTCCTCAAAAAATTCTAATTACTTGGCTACTTATTTTAGTAACAAGTTGGCTAACGATAAAAACGATCAGCTATGTGGGTGGATTAATTAGTCTTCTTTTGACAGCTTCGTTAATTGCTTTTTTGTTAAATTATGCAGTCTTAGCACTAAAGCCAATTTTACCTCGTTCTATTGCTGCTATTTTAGTTTATTTATCAGCGATTGTTATTATCACTTTTTTAGGAGTAACTTTATTGCCACCTGTTGTCAATCAAGGAAGACAACTCGTTATTAGACTACCCAGTTTATTAGAAGAAGGACAACAACAATTAATTACCTTTCAAGCTTGGAATGATACGAAAAATTTACCTATCGATATAGAATTTTTGACTTCTCAATTATTAGCTAAAATTGAAGAACAAACGAAAACGATTGCCTCTACTGGGTTCGGTTTAGTTATAGAAACGTTTAACTGGTTTATCGATTTAATTGTAATTTTAGTAATTTCCTTCTATATGTTACTGGATGGTGATCGTCTTTGGCGCGGTGTCACTAGCTTTTTTTCCCCTAAGATTCGCGGAATATTAACTCAAACATTAGAAAAAAATCTACAGCGATTTTTCACTGGTCAATTGTTATTAGGGCTATTTATGGCAATTACTCTTACGATTGCTTTTAGTCTCTTAAAAATTCCCTTTTTTCTTCTCTTTGCTGTTTTTATTGGAACGATGGAAATTATTCCTTTTATCGGGGCAACATTAGGCATCGGAACAGTGGCAATTATTTTAGCCTTTATTGATTGGTGGCTAGCGATACAAGTATTAGGAATTTCCTTAAGTATCCAGCAAATCAAAGATAATTTAGTCGCCCCTAGAATCATGGGTAATTTAACAGGACTTCCTCCTGTGGTAATTTTTATTGCGTTACTTTTTGGGGCTAATATTACCCCTAATAATCCGCCAATTTTAG
>JBCDDV010000526.1:0-3269 GCA_039180145.1 Cyanobacteria bacterium P01_G01_bin.49
ACCCTTTTCTATTACATTCTGCCTAATTGTGACAAAATGCCTTGTCCAGTTAAGTATTCAGTGGCAATACCGATGATGAAGCCTAGCATCGCTAGACGACCGTTCCAGTTCTCAGCGAAAGAAGTAAAACCGAACTTAGTTTCTTGGTTTTCCATGATAAATTCCTCTTTATTTGATGAGTGCTTGTAAGTCAAGTGCTTAGTTCTAATTGTAACTAAACGTTTCAAAGATTGCAATATATCTTTACATCTATGTCTAAAGGTAGATAATTCAAGTGTTTCATTTCTGAATTAACGTCCGAATCAAGAAAAAGTGAGGGTAAGAACGGGAGGAAGGAGAGAATATAATGAGTAAATTGTCTGAAACCCCATGAGGAAAATATAGTGCCTAAATTTCCTTGGTATCCTTTTAGTCTGTTTTTCGTTTCCTTGCTCTCAACATTAGTTGTTTACTTATTTATCAGTAACTCACCTCAACAAGAAACAAACCCAGTTGCACTTTCTCCGCAGATTTTGTCCGTTGAAGCGTCTGATGATATCCAGCAGGGAAGAGAAATCATTATTAATGGCAAATCAAACCAAGTACCTTGGAGTCAATGGCGCAATGGGGATAAAATACGCACGGGTATCAGTGATATCGGGGCCGTGAATTTGTTGGGATTAGAATTGCTCAGCACCGATCAACCTGACTTACAACCTGTACAGTGGTTTGGCACAAAGTCAGAGCAACCCCTACCAATTTTAGCTCGATTTATTGCCCCTTATCGTTATCTAGACGTTACAGAGTTAATTCAGTTAGCAGGGGGAGAATTGCAAGTCAGAAATAATACCTTAGAGTTGACTTTTCCCCTTGCTCAAATTAGTAATGTTCGTCAAGGTAATCAACCTTGGGGGAAACGCATTGTTCTTGATGTGGATCGTCCGACAGTTTGGCAAGTGAGTCAAGCAAAAGGTAAAGGAGTTGTGATGATTTCAGGCAAAGCATCTACGACATCTCTATCAGAATATGATTCCCCTTCTTTTGCCTCTCAACCTTGGAATAATACTGATGAAGATGATTTAGGCAGTCCAGTTTCAGAACCCTTAGACGGATCTTTATTTTCCTTAGAAAATACCGAAAATTTAACCAAAGTTCATGTTAATTTACCCACCGCACATGGGTTGAATGTCTTTAGTTTGTCGAATCCTGAACGTATCGTTATTGATGTGCGTTCCGATACCATTGTCCCGAAAGAAATTGTTTGGACACCAGGGATTGTTTGGCGACAACAATTGGTGAAAATCAAAAGAGGATTCAGTGGGACAACGTTTCCGGTTAATTGGTTAGAAATTGATCTGCGATCGCCGAAAATTTCCCTTAAACCCATTGTTAGCAATCCTAACAGTCAAACCGGAACAGCGTCCTTAATAACAACGGCACAAAACTGGCAAGCATCTGCTGCTATTAATGGAGGATTTTTCAATCGTAATAATCAGTTGCCACTAGGAGCTATTCGCCAAGATAATAAATGGTTATCGAGTCCTATTTTAGGACGTGGTGCTATTGCTTGGAATGAGCAAGGACAAGTGGCCATTAGTCGCTTAAGTTTGCAAGAAAATTTAATCACGGCAACGGGACAAAGAATTCCTATTCTCTTTCTCAACAGTGGGTATGTCCAAGCAGGAATGGCACGATATACACCCGCATGGGGAAGCAGTTATCAAACTCTGAGCGATAATGAAATTATTATCACAGTTCAGAATGAGCAAATTATTGATAAAAAACAAGCAGGAAAAGCAGGTAATAATTCTTTTCCGATTCCGGCCAATGGTTATTTATTGACTATTCGTAAAAATGCAGTTTCTTCGGCTAATTTATTAGTCCAAATGGGGGTAAAAATAGAAAGTAAAACCAACCCAATGGCGTTTAGTCAATTTTCTCATATTTTAGGGGCTGGCCCTCTTTTAGTTAATAATCGTCGCATTGTTGTCAATGCTGTTGGAGAAAAGTTTAGTAAAGGATTTCAACAACAAAAAGCCTCTCGGAGTGCTATTGGAGTCAGCAGTCGGGGAACCGTTATGTTAGTGGCAGTGCATACTCGCATCGGAGGAAGTGGCGCAAGTCTCGATGAAATGGCACAAATTATGCAACAATTAGGGGCAACTGATGCTCTCAATTTAGATGGAGGAAGTTCGACGGGATTAGTTTTAGGAGGACAATTAGTTGATCGTTCTCCTGTTACTGCGGCAAGAGTACATAATGGCATTGGTGTCTTTGTTAAACCGTAAAGAAATTGTGAATCTATGATGAATGGTTTACCTTGGCAACAAGACTCTATTATTTATCAAACTCAATTAATTCTGAAGAGTTTTGAATATTGGTTAAATTATTCTTTACTTGCAGGAAACGGAGTGGAGAATACCCAAGGTTCGCCGCAAGAAACGGCTAAACGATTATTTTATGCTCCTTTTGTTGTTGTTTCTCATGGAATAGAAGCTGATCCGATTTTTAATTATGGTAATCAAAAAGCTCTAGAGATTTGGGGATTAACCTGGGAAGAATTTACGCAATTTCCTTCAAGAAAAACAGCAGAATTAATCGAACAAAAAGAACGCGATCGCTTATTATCTGAAACGACAGAAAAAGGATTTTGCTATTTTTCTGGTGTCCGCATTACCAGTACAGGGAAACGCTTTAAAATTGACAACGGAATTATTTGGAATCTGATTGATCAACAAAAAAAATACCGAGGACAAGCTGCGATTTACTCAAATTATTCTTTTTTATAAACTAAAAATTAACCGTTAAAATTAAAGAAAGAAATTCCATTAAAGACATCGCACCTAAAAATTTTTTACCTTGATCGTTGGTTTCTACCATCCAACCCTTTACCATTTGAGGCGATCGCCATAACGCTAAATGTTCAACAGGGGGATCAGCATAAAAACTGATTTTTCCAGTGCCTAGTAATGCCGAACTCCAGTGGGTGAATTCATCGTGACTGATACGATAAATAGGAAAATTTCCCTGCAAAGGAACCCCCCAACCATCAAAAGCAATAAACTGCTTAACTCGTTTACCTTGTAACTGACATCCCCAAGCTGCACTAATGGCACCCACTACCCCTGCACTAAAACTAAGAATCACTAACTCTTGACAAGTTTTCTGACAATTTTTCTCTAAATATTCTAGGATATGAAACCCAGAATAGGGAGGATATTGATCCGTAGGAATAATTAACAAATTATCAATATTAATCGGTATGGTTCGCAAATTTTCAAGAAACTGAT
>JBCDDV010000527.1:0-3268 GCA_039180145.1 Cyanobacteria bacterium P01_G01_bin.49
ATTCTCTATAGAATAGACTATCGATCTGTATTGACGAGATATTTAGAGAGATCTTCTATTACGGCATTGGCAGCAAGTAAATTTCCTCCTTGCCAAGTCAGGCTATCTACAACATATACTTTCCCACTTCTAACCGCTTTAAGTTTCTTCCAAAAGGGATTGTTTTGCAGTTCTTCTAATTCTTTTCTATCTGTATCACCTGTAATAGTTACGAATAAAAGATCGCCATCAAAAAAATCTACAAATTGTTCTGAAGAAAATTGAATCCATCCTCCTCCGCCGTAAACATCTTGTGCTTTTGCCAACTTCAATCCAACATCAGTGAAGATCGAGCCAACAAAAGAATTTTTTGATGATGCATGATTGGCAAAGTCATGGGCTACTGTTAGTACAGATATTGTTTTATCACCCAAGCGATCGCCTAATGCTACTTTTAACTTTTCGATGCGCTGATGATATTGATTCCAAGCTTGTTTGGCAGCATCTTCTTTATCTAACACTTGAGCAACAAAGTTAAAATGTTCTTTCCAGCCATCATTTCCTGAAGATTCCAAAGTATCCATTGCAGTCGGGGCGATTTGCGAGAGTAGTGAGTAATTAGCCTTTTCATATCCCCAACTTATAATTAGGTCTGGTTTGAGTTTTAAGATCTTTTCTAAATTTGGTTGGTAGACTTTTCCTAGTTTCTCTATTTTTTCTATTTCTTGCTTTCTGTCGGTTAAGTAAGCTGGAATTTCATCTCGCCAATTGTCAAAAACACTGCCAACTGGTTTGATACCCAAGACAACAGCATGATACAAAGTGAAGTCAGATATCGTTACAAGACGTTGAGAAGTTTGCGGAATACAGCTTTCTCCCATTGCGTGTTTCATAATCCGACAGTTGGCAGCAGAAGATGCGTTTAAATTAGACGGTGGAACATCAGAAGATTCGATCGCACAAGAAAAAATCAATACAATTGTCAGGTTGCTAACTATAAATAGAATAGCTACTCGATAAAATTTCTTAATCATCGTTTTGCAGACACAATATTCCTCGTGCAATAGAGTTGGCTTATGATTTCTTTTCCCTGATTAAAATTCCCAACTAACAGAACCAACAATGGTGAAGGGTGCGCCTCTTTGCAGAAATAATCTTCCGCCGTCAGTAGCTCTAAAATAGTCAACATCAAATAGATTGCGAATATTTAGTGCTGTATTTAAACGACCTCTGCGATAAAAAAGTGCAGCATCGGTACGGAAATAGTCACCTAGCTGAAAAGAATTATCTAAATCTCCTTCGCGATCGCCAATATAAAATAGACCCAGCCCAAAGCCCAAACCTGATAAACTACCTTTTTGAAGAGTATAAGTTGTCCAAAGGCTTGCCTGATTTTCGGGAACACCTGACAATCTATTACCTTCGGCAATTTCGTTATCTTCAGTTGTTTCAGCATCAGTATAAGCATAAGCAGCAGTTACATTCCACCCAGGTACAATTTCACCTTGAATGTCTAATTCAATTCCTTGACTTCTCTGTTCTCCAACCTGAATTGAAAAATTGATATTTTCAGGATCGGTTGTTGTCACGTTAGTACGAGTCAGATTATATGCTGCTAAGGTTGCCGAAAGTCTATCTTCCAAAAAGTCGGTTTTGATACCAATTTCATATTGAGTTCCTCTAGTTGGCTCAAAAGCGTCACCAGTTAGATTAAATCCAGTAGTGGGAAAAAAAGAGCGACTATAGCTGGCATACAGGGAAACAATATCGCTAGGCTGATAGACTAGCCCGACACGGGGACTAAAAGCACTGGAATCTTGCCCTGGATCGGAAAGATTGTCACCGTCGAAAATAAATTCTTGGCTTTGTTCGATCCAATCAAAACGTCCGCCAAGTAGAAGCTTGACATTATCTAACAAATCTATTTGATCTTGAAGATATATACCATAGGCTTCGATACTATCATCGACGCTAAAACTGCTTGTATTTACTGGTGCTGCAACATCATAATTAGGTTCAAAGAGATCGAGGTTGGGTAAAGTTCCCCCTTCAGTTCCTTCTTGAACACCATCAAAGATGTTGAAATCGAAACCTACTAGCAGTTGATGGTCGATAGTAGCAGTTTTAAACTTACTTAACAAATCGATCTGTCCAAAATAATTATCTTTGGTATACTCTGAGTCACCCGTATAAAAATCTGTCAGAAAGCGATCGTCTATTAGGTCGTTTCCTAGCGCACGTCGATCTTCCGTATCACTAAGATTTACCGAAAGATTATTACGAATTTGTAGATTGTCATTAAATTCATGAGTTAGGGTGTAGCCAACTTTTTGTGTTGTAATATCCAGAAAGTTAAACTGAGGATAGCCAAAGAAAAATTCTTGAGGTATCAAGCTCCCATCACTAAAAATCCCGCCATACTGTTCGGGAGGGTCGCCTGTAAAATTAATATATTCGTAATGTAGATTGAGATTTGTTCTATCCCCTATTTTCCAAGTAATTGATGGTGCAATTGTCGTTAGATTTGTTTCAACAAAATCCTGAAATCCATCTGAATCTTGATAATTGGCAATCAATCGATAGAGTAAGGTATCATCTGTCGTTAAAGAATCTGTAAAGTCAATACCAGGTTGATAAAAATTACGATTTCCCGCTTCAAACTCTAGCTTGTAAGAAGACTCGCTTGATGGTTGCTTAGTGATAACATTAACAATGCCTCCTGGTTCTGTCGCCCCAAATAAAACCGAACCTGGACCTTTAAGAACCTCTACCCTTTCAATTGTGCCAACACCTGTTAGAGAGAAATAGCCACTATCCCGAAATCCGTTTCGGTAATTGTTACTCGAAACATCGTTAAAACCCTGTGAAAATCCTCTAATAATTCTTGCTCCTGAAGGTGTACCAAAATGATTTCCACCATCAACAACCCCACTAACTGTTTCTACTGCTTCAGTTAAATTTCTGGGCTTACGGTCTTCAATCACCTGCTGTGGTACTATTTGAACTGATTGAGGTATATCTCGCAAAGGTGTATCTGTCTTGGTTGCTGTGGTAGCATTATCTACTCTGTAGTCATCGTCTTCTGCTTCCCCTGTAGCGATAACTTCAATCTCTTCAACTGGTTCTTCTGCCGTAGTCGTCTCTTCAGGAGTGATGCTTAAAACTAAATCGTCTCTGCCAGTCACTATTTCGGCACTAGGGGTTTGGTTTACCCCCGCAATCCTGACTCGGATGCTATTTTCTTCGGCTTTATTGACCGCGATCCTACTAATCCCTGGTGCGGGGTTAA
>JBCDDV010000528.1:0-3267 GCA_039180145.1 Cyanobacteria bacterium P01_G01_bin.49
CACACCAATAGCAACAAAAGTCAATGTACCAATCAGAACAAGTGAGTCATGATGGGGCTTAATGAAGCGGTCGTAAACACTCTCATCATAGGTTCTCATAAAACGACAAAATAGCTTAAAAATTCCTTTTAATAGGCGAGGCAGCAAACGCCCTACGAAAGGTGAGATCACAGCAAATAGAGAAAATATGCCTAGCCTCAACATTACTTCCAAAACATCTTTAAGGATATTTTTGTCCACTTGAAAAAATTCTAAAAGCCTCAGCATTGCTGTCATCATTTAAATGTTCATGGGTTGAGAAATATCTAAGATCTTTTCCTCAAAATTGAAGTCGATTCCATATTCATGTAATCGTTTAATAATGTTATCACGAGCAATTTCCAATAATCCTCTCCGCAGTTCCATTGATATTTCTGAAGTTCCTAAAATAAAGAAAATTACTTGAGCTTGAACATTTTTTTTGTTTTTTGCATTAACTAAGTCTCTCATGGTTACTTGGGTCAGTTGATTATCAATGCCCAGGATATCTCTGGTACTGCTTAAAATAAGTTGATGAATTAATGCCTTTTCTTCATTAGACATTGCCCGAAAGAAAGTGAAGCTTACCATTGAAACCACTCGTTCTGCTCTAGTCAGATTTTCGATACTAACTTGAGCTAAATTACTATTAGGGACAATCACTAAAGTATTCTTACCCGAAAGCCTTACCTTCGTTGAACGCCATCCAATGGACTCGACTTTTCCGATGGTTCGATCTGGCAGATGAATATAATCATCAACATTAAATGGGCGATCAACGTAAAGCGCAACACTCCAGAGTATTTGTTCGATAATCTTTTGTGAACCAAAAGCAACGGCAGCCCCTGCGAAAGAGACACTAGCGACAAGACCAATAATATTGATTTGGTGGGTTTGAGCAAAGACAAAGATAACAACAAGAACAATGACTGCTTTACTAAGAAACTTACTAAGGACAAGCAATTCAGTGTTGACCTTACTGCGATCTTGGAGAGCCACTTCTAATAAATATTGATCAAAAAACTGCTCAAATAACTTAAATCCAAGTAAGTTAATATTAAGTGCAGACAATATACTAATGGGAAGCTCGAAATAATTTAACCAACCTAGATCGGGAAGCAAAATCAGCAGCAAGTTAACCACAATTAGAATAATAATAAATCTCAACCAATTTTGATAAGGTGCAAATACATGCTGATAGATACCTTGAACTTCCTCTGGAGAGAATTGAAGGACTAAAGTCTTAAAAACTTTCTTAATTTGAAGGTAGGAAAGTCCTCGAATAACTAGAAATATCAGAAAAACAAGCAAACAAAACCATAAAACATTAGTAATCGTTAAAACTTCATAAATTCCTTCAAAAATTTTTAGAAATTTTCTCATGGTGAATGATCTCCCAAAATGTTGACTGAATCTGCCCTTGATACTATTGAATCTTATTCTGAAATTACGGGTTAATGTTAAGCTAAAGGCTAGATTCTCAAAATCCTTGATCCCATGAGTTCTAAGTCAACTACCTCTCCTTTTAACCCTCAATCTCAATCTAATCATTCTCATCTCACTAAACCCTACTCTCAAGTACATTTGAAAAGAGCGGGGAAAAAACTATTGTTGATTGTGCCAGAAACAGAGCAAAAAGACACCGATAAAGATTGGGCAAAAATTCTACAAGATTTGAAATACTGTCTGAACCATCACAAGGGAACTTGGTCCCCAAAAACCAGCGTTCATCTCTTCGTTGAAAACCGCTTACTTGATGGTAGACAATTTCATCATATTGGAGAAGCCTTAGTAGCTGCTGACTTAAGATTAACTCGTGTGATAACGAGTCGCCGTCAAACGGCGATCGCTGCTGCTACGGCAGGGTACTCGGTAGAACAAGAAAGTCCCAAACGAGAACTTTTTGTCACGGAAACGCCTGCGCAAACTGCTTTGAGCGAACCCTTGCACTTAAAAACAACTGTTCGCTCTGGTGTGGTCATTCGTCACCCAGGAACGATTATTATTCAGGGAGATGTTAATCCAGGGGGCGAAGTGCTTGCTGATGGTGATATCATCATTTGGGGATGTTTACGGGGAATTGCCCATGCGGGGGCTAAGGGAAACTCAGAATGTTGTATCATGGCTCTCCGAATGCAACCTACCCAATTACGGATTGCTGAGGCGGTTGCTCGGGCCCCGTCAGATAGCCCGGAAATTCTTGAGCCAGAAGTCGCTTATATTACGGCTGAGAGAATTCGTCTTAAACCCGCCCTTAATTTTAGTAAAACTCACGTTTTTACCTCGAAAGAAAAGGGATGGATGGAAAAATCAACAGTGAAACCTTAAAATAAATTCGTTTTTATTAATTGAGTCTTAAATTATGAGTCGTATTGTTGTAATTACCTCCGGTAAAGGAGGCGTTGGCAAAACCACCATTACTGCAAACCTGGGATCGGCGATCGCTCGTTTAGGATTTAAAACGGCCCTAATTGATGCGGATTTTGGCTTAAGAAATTTAGATCTTCTTCTAGGATTAGAAAATCGCATCATTTATACTGCTCAAGATGTTCTAGACAAAAATTGTCGTCTTGACCAAGCATTGGTTAGACATAAAAAGGAACCTAATCTTGCTCTTCTACCTGCTGGAGATCCAAGGATGTTGGATTGGATGAAGCCCGAAGATATGAAAAAAATTAGTGAGTTACTTAGTGAGAACTTTGATTTTGTCTTAGTAGATTGTCCTGCTGGTGTAGAAGATGGCTTTAAAAATGCTCTTGCAGCCTGTAAAGAAGCTATTGTTGTTACTAACCCAGAATTATCCGCAGTGAGGGATGCAGATAGAGTAATAGGGATTCTTAATACTTCAGATATTGAGCCTATCCAACTTGTAATCAATAGAGTTCGCCCTAACATGATGGCTAGTCAAGAAATGTTATCTATCGAAGATGTTCAAGGGATCCTTTCTTTGCCTTTATTAGGTATTGTTTTAGAAGATGAACAGGTAATAATAAGTACAAATAGAGGAGAGCCACTGACACTTTCAGATGGTAGATCTCCTGCAAAAAAATGTTATTTGAATGTTTCTCAAAGACTTACAAATAAAGATGTACCAATTATCGATCCAAACAAAGAAGGCAAAAGTCTTAAAGATAAATTCATGAGATTAATGCAAACAAAGGTTTTTTAAAATGATGACTCTCAGAGATCTTATAAATAAATTATTAGGCAGAGAAACGTCTAGTGCAAATACAGCTAGAGAAAGATTAC
>JBCDDV010000529.1:0-3264 GCA_039180145.1 Cyanobacteria bacterium P01_G01_bin.49
AATAGCAGCGACTAATGCTTTACCAAAGTTATCAACTTCTACTCCAATTGGTAATTGGGCAATAATTAATAAACTAATGGAAGTTACCAATAAAGCAATGATTAAATTCATGATATTATCTCCTTTATTTACTAAAAATTCTTTCTTTATTATACTATAGGCACTTAAACTAAAAAAATAGAGCCAGTTATAATACCATCTCTACTTGTTAGCAATTAACTCAATTGATAACTATGCTTGAAAAAAAGCCAATTTTTCCAATCAGATTAAATCCAATGACTATTCAAGCAACAAAATCATAAATCTCGATGGCTAAAACCTTTCGCATTGTCACCAGAATAAGTTGCTGAAATATGACCATTACCTCTTATTTGATACCGATAAGTTACCAACCCTTCTAACCCTACAGGGCCCCTTGGCGGCATTTTTTGGGTACTAATGCCAACTTCAGCACCAAACCCGTAGCGAAAGCCATCAGAAAACCGAGTTGAACAGTTATGAAATACTCCTGCAGCATCTACTTGATTCATAAATATTTTGGCATGATTACTATCTTCTGTGACGATAGCATCCGTATGTTTTGAACCATAAGTATTGATGTGAGCAATTGCTGCTTCTAATGAGTCTACAATTTTAATTGATAAGATGAGATCACTATATTCTGTCTTCCAGTCTTCTTCAGTTGCCGCAGTAATATTGAGATAGTTTTGAGTTAGTTTATCGCCTTTTAATTCTACTTGATAAGTTGCTAATGCTTCAGAGACTTTGGGTAGAAATTGGGAAGCAATATCTTGATGAACTAATAGTGTTTCAATGGCATTACAAGCAGCCGGGTATTGAGTTTTTGCATCCACTGTAATGGAAACAGCTTTGTCTAAATCAGCTAGTTTATCAATATATAAATGGCATATTCCATCTGCATGACCCAAGACTGGAATATTCGTATTTTCCTGAATAAATTTGACAAACTGATTCGATCCTCTAGGAATAATTAAATCTACATAATCATCTAAGTTTAAGAGATTATGAATTTCCTCACGAGTGGTCAATAATTGGACAGCATCAGGATTTACTTTCGTGTTTTTTAAAGACTCTCGGATAATATTTACCAAGGTTTTACAAGAATTTATCGCTTCTTTTCCCCCTTTTAAAATAACGCCATTGCCTGATTTTATTGCCAAAGCCGTAATTTGTATTAATGCTTCGGGACGAGCTTCAAAAATAATACCTAATACCCCTAAAGGACAACTTATTCGTTTTAAAATCAACCCATCATCTAACTCTCGATGGATTGAAATGCTGCCCACTGGATCAGTTAATTTTATAACATCTCTAACACATTTTATAGTAGCTTTTAACTTAGTTTCTCCAAGTTTCAAACGATTATATAAAGGCTTAGAAATGCCTTCTGCTTCTGCAGACTGACAGTCAGCTTGATTAGCTTGAATAATCTCATTAGAAGAACTTTCTAATGCTTGAGCGATCGCTTCAATGGCTTGGTTACGATCCGCTGTAGAAAGTATGGCTAAGTGACGAGAAGCATCACGAGTTCTTTGAGCAATTTCAATTAAGGATAATGATTTAGAAGAGGTTGCAACCATAAATCATATAAGATAATTATTGGTGTTAGACTTTGATTATAACAAGCTCTTTAGTTAATAGTGTTGGGTTGTGTTCCTTAACCCAACGGACAAGCTAATCGACATTTTTCTTCTAGATAGTTGACATCTAATAAATTAAGGCATTTTGGGTAATGCGTTTCTCAATAAAGGCGAAGAAATCCTGCATCAATGGCCTTAAATCGTTGATCGAGAATTCCAATGAACTATCAACAATGAACTTAACCAATTCCTATTCCTTCAGCCGAACTGAGGTTATTTACAGATAGTACGGCACTCATGAATCGCGACACGGCTGATTTATCGCCCGTCACTGTTTGCCTTGAGCAGCTATATATTTTTCTATTGTACTGCTAGAAATATTGCCAGCAGTAGAAACAAAATAACTTCTTGTCCACATACTAGGCATCTTTTTTAGATGTGGAAATTCTTTTCTCAAAACATAAGAAGAATAACCTTTGATACGATGCATAATTTGTTTAGGTGCTAGGTCTGGAGAACAGTTAAGAAAAAGATGTATATGCTCTGGTTCAACAGCTAAACTAACTACTTTGCAATCTAATTCTTGAGCTTTTTCGTAAATTAATTCAATCACTCGTTCTTTGACATCATCTACCAACACCTTTCGTCTTCGACGAGGTATCCAAATAAAATGATAATTAATCAAAGATACTGATGTATTGTTATGTCTATAGGATTGACTCATAGACATAAATTGTACTATACTTTGAGTTATGCAAGTAACGAGAACCCTAAAGCTTAAATTCTACAACTTAAATGCCGTCAAAGCACAATTATTTGCAGAGACGACATCTGCTTGCACTGAGCTTGCTAATGAATTAATCAAGCTACCAATTAAAGAGAGAAAAAAACTAACTACTGCTAAAGTAGCAACATCTCTTAAATCAGCTTTAGCTAATCAAGTTATTAGACAAGTGAAAAGTTTATCAGGCAGAAAAACCAAACAATTTAAGCTACTACCTCCTGAAATTAATTATCAGAATTGGAGGTTGTTTAAAGCGGGTAATACTTATTCAGTATCATTTCCTACCCTTGGTGGAGTTAAACGAGTTCCAATTGAGATTCAGTCTAATCATTGGCAACCACTATTAGATAAGTTGCTCAATAACGATAAAACTATATCTAAGGGGACTTTAAAACTTTATCAAAAGAAAGGAATATGGTACGCATTGATTAGTTTGAGTGAGGAAGTTCCAGATGCTCAATCTAGCAATCGAATAGGTATTGATAGAGGTCAAAATATGCTGGCAACAGCAGTCCCAAAACAAGGTTTTGGATTGTTATTTTCTGGCAAAGAAATCAAACATCGTCGCCGTTATTTTCAAAAACGTAGACAACAACTTCAAAAAGCTAAGAAATATCGAGCTATCAAAAAATTAGAGCAAAAAGAACAACGTTGGATGAGAGCAATTAACCATACTGTATCTCATCGAATTGTCAATTTTGCTGATTGGTTAGATGCTGATTTAGTGTTAGAAGATTTGTCTGGCTGTCGTCAGACAATGAAACAATCCAAGAAATTGAGAGCCAATAATTCTGAATCTCGCCATGCTTGGGCATATTTTGATTTGCAATTAAAATTAGAATATAAGCAAGCTATAAACGGCAGACAAGTACATTATCG
>JBCDDV010000530.1:0-3252 GCA_039180145.1 Cyanobacteria bacterium P01_G01_bin.49
CGTGTGCGTGATTTATTCAAGAAAGCCAAAGAAAATGCTCCTTGTTTAATCTTTATCGACGAAATTGATGCTGTTGGCCGTCAACGGGGTGCTGGTATCGGTGGTGGTAACGATGAACGAGAACAAACCCTCAATCAATTATTAACCGAGATGGACGGGTTTGAAGGTAATACAGGGATTATTATTATTGCTGCGACTAACCGTCCTGATGTGTTAGATGCTGCTTTGATGCGTCCAGGCCGTTTTGATCGTCAGGTAATCGTAGATGCCCCTGATTACAAAGGTCGGATCGAAATCTTAGAAGTTCACGCCCGCAACAAAAAGTTAGCCCCTGATGTTTCGATTGAATCTATTGCCCGTCGGACTCCTGGTTTTAGTGGGGCAGATTTAGCTAATTTACTGAATGAAGCAGCTATTTTAACGGCCCGTCGTCGTAAAGAAGCCATTACCTTATTAGAAATTGACGATGCAGTAGATCGGGTGGTTGCTGGGATGGAAGGAACCCCATTGGTTGATAGTAAAAGTAAGCGTCTTATTGCTTATCACGAAGTAGGCCATGCCATTGTGGGAACCTTACTCAAAGATCATGATCCCGTGCAGAAAGTAACCTTAATTCCTCGTGGACAGGCCCAAGGGTTAACCTGGTTTACTCCAAATGAGGAACAAGGACTAACGACCAAAGCACAATTGGTAGCCCGCATTGCTGGTGCGTTAGGCGGTCGTGCAGCCGAAGAAGAAGTCTTTGGGTACGATGAGGTAACGACGGGTGCAGGAGGTGATTTACAACAAGTTGCAGATATGGCCCGTCAAATGGTGACTCGATTTGGTATGAGTGATTTAGGCCCCTTATCCTTAGAAAGTTCCTCTGGGGAAGTTTTCTTAGGGGGTGGTTTAATGAACCGCGCTGAATATTCTGAAGAAGTCGCCATGAAAATTGACAATCAAGTACGGGCGATCGCTGAACAAGGTCATCAATTAGCCAGACAAATTATGCGAGATAATCGTGAAGTCATTGATCGTTTGGTGGAATTATTGATCGAAAAAGAAACCATTGATGGAAAAGAATTTCGACAAATTGTGGCTGAATATACCCATGTTCCTGAGAAAGAACAGTTTGTTCCTCAACTGTAATTAATCATCCATCGTTGATATAGAGACGCGTTTTTTAGGGAATGCGTCTTTTTTTTATGTCACAGCAGAATATGCGTCAATCATTTTTTGTGCGATCGCTGACCAACTGTATTTGTTTAAGACTAATTGGCAGGCATTTTGTCCTTTTTGCTTTCTCATTTCTGGCTGTGCGATCGCTTCTTTGAGAACCTCAGCTAACTCGTCAACATCTAAGGATGTTACCCAACCTGCCTCCGCTTCTTGAACATCAGGCCAAATATAAACCCCCTCAGAAATTACGACAGGAGTCCCCACTGCCATTGCTTCAGCTACTGCAATGCCAAAATTTTCATAATAAGAAGGCAAGACAAATACATCAGCATCTTGCAATAATCCTACTTTAATTTCTCCTGTGACAAATCCAGTAACTGTTGTCTGGGAGGCTAAAATTGAATTAGCAATTTGTTGATGGATTTTGGTTTCATAAACAGGATCTTGAGGATTTGATCCCGCGAGAACTAAATGAAATTTAATTCCTTGCTTGATTAATTTTTCTCCGGCAGCCAATAGAAAGTTTAAGCCTTTTTTGGGATCAATTCGAGACATATATAAGAGTAAAGGAACATCGTGAGGAAGTCCTAATTTTGTTTTAGTTTGCCCTGAAGGTGGCAATTTATCTGGTATATTTACCCCCAAAGGAATGACTAAATCTTGGGTATTTACTCCGTAACGATGAGAAATTTTAGCTTCTTGATCTGTTGTAAAATGAATTCCTGCGGCCCCAGCTAAGTTAGGACGTTCTAACCAGTTGCCATATAGTTGTTTTAAATAACGTTTTTTTTGTAGATCGGCTGGATCAAGAGTTCCTAAGGGGCGTAAAATGTAGGGTAATTGTTGATAGCGAGCAACGGTTGCAGCGGCCGTGCTAATGGGGGAAAACAAAGCATGAATATGAGCAATATTATAATTTTTGGCGCGATTATTTAACCACTCTAATAATTTTAAGGAGAATTTATAACGACGGAAGGGAGAACAAGCAAAATGAATAATCTTATATCCTTGTTGTTGTATCGGAATACCTAGAGGAACCTCTAAAGGGTCTTGTCCAGAGTCTCCGTTAGAATTCGTCGTCAGGATCGTTACGTCTATCTCTTGTTCTGCTAACGCAGCAGAGAGTCCCAATACCATTTGACTAGGGCCACCATAAATTAAAGAAATGGACGGTACGATTTGTAAGACTTTCATACTAACTAGAATGACGATGGGGAGTCCCCTTAATTAATTTCCATAGAGGATGTTTTGGCCCTGATTTCTGAATTTGTTTCACTTGATTTTCTAAGCGCATTTTTTCTCTGGGAGAAAACCCGTTGATAATGTGGAGACTTTGCCAAACTAACACGGCCCCAGTAACACCAACGCAAAAAAACAAACTAAAGGCAGGAATTAGGTTAAATGCTAATCCATAACGGACTGCTACCCAAGTAAAATGTTCCCGTAAGAGGCTGAATTCTTCCCGCAATTGCCACAAGGAATACTGACCAAGGGTTAACCAGCACAATATTACAAATAACCAGCGACGATAAAGCGTTAGTTCATATAGTCGTTGAATTTGGCAGGTGAGGATAGGATCGCGATCACTCATGAGTCTTGTTATCTAACTATTTTATTCACTTCTCATTGATTTTATTGTATGAGGTTGTGGCCATTTTCTGTTAAGTTATCAGGTTGTTTACTCAGGCAGGGGAGTTGGAGTCATACCTTCTTCTTGAGAAACCCGTTCTATTTCAAAATTTTCAATATTATCTTCAAAGCGACTAAAAATAACCCGCATTTCATCATAAGCAATAGCGATAGAAGTTCCTTGAGGGTTTTCACATTTTATCCGCATTAAGGTTAAAAACCCACCAGACTTTTCATCAATATAAAAGGTTTTGAGACATAGTGGACTAATAAATCCTTCAATTGCCAATTGGTTCAATGCAGCTATGCCTAATGGACTGTTGAGAATATATTGCCAAGTTTTATCTTCTTCCTCATTAGTCATTTTTCGCCATTGATGAGGAGTCGTTTTGGTTATTTAGAGAGTAGAAGATAAAAATTGAGATAAGTTTATATTGGGTAATAATATGACAAATACAAGCC
>JBCDDV010000531.1:0-3248 GCA_039180145.1 Cyanobacteria bacterium P01_G01_bin.49
AAAATTCACTAATTACATAAATTCGGTATATTATAAGCGATTTAAAACGATTACATTGTTAACCTCATGAAAACATTTACAGCAATTATTGAAAAAGATCCTGATACCAATCTTTATGTGGGTTATATTCCTGGATTTTCTGGCGCACATTCCCAGGGGAAAACGTTAGAGGAATTACAGGAAAACTTACGAGAAGTTATAGAAATGCTTTTAGAAGATGAAAACTTATCTTTCAAGACAGAATTTATTGGTACTCAACAAATTGTAATTAGATAAATCATGAGTAATATTCCAGTTTTGAAACCTCAGGAAGTGGTTCGCATATTGGAAAATCTTGGGTTTGTAGAAGTTCGTCAAAAAGGATCTCACAAACAGTTTCGTCACGAAGATGGTCGAGGAACAACAGTTCCCTTTCACAAAGGACGCGATATCTCGCCGAGATTATTACGACAGATTGCTAATGATATCGAGTTGACAATTGAACGGTTATTAGAAGCACGATGATATATATTGAGTTGTCATATCAACAATATCTAAAACCGATGTCGCCGAAACTCTTGAACAACAAATAATCCTAACGCAACTATTAAAGGCAAAAAATAATAAATAACTCGATAAGCTATTAACGCACCCAAAATATCTGAGACAGAAACAGAAGAAGGACGCAATAATAAAATTACAGTTTCAAATACTCCTAACCCCCCAGGAACTGTACTAATTAATCCAGCAGTTAAGGCTAATATATAGATCCCAAAAAAACTAGGAAAAGATAATCCTGTATTTATCGGGAGTAATAAATATAATACCCCTGCTGCTAATCCCCAATCAATAGCAGCAACACTAATTAAAGCGAAAGATATCTGGGGAGAAGGAAAACTTACTAATTCTGAACCTACTTTTAATGGACGCTTCCAAAAAAAACTAGTGGTGAAATAAATAGCAACTAATAATAAAAAAATAATACCAATGGGATGTACTGACTCAAAAGGCAAATTCAGAACAGTGGGAAGGGTTAAAGGATCAACTAAAAAAACAACACCACTAACAGCAAATAAACCTAACCAAAATGTTAAATGGGTAAAGACAATTAACTGAGCAATTTTAAGCGTAGATACCCCCCAAGAACCATAAAAACGATAACGAATTGCAGTTCCTGAAAAAGCAGTAAATCCAACAGTATTACCCACAGCGTAACTCAAAAAAGCAGTAAAAGCGATTTTGGTTGGTACTAGAGACTGACGAATGTAGCGAAACCCCAAGAAGTCATAAGCTGTCATGGTACAATAGCCTAGTATTGTTAACATAATCGCGCCTGATTTCTGGGTTTTGGGAATAGTGCTTAAATATTGCCAAATACTCTGCCAACTATGCGCTTTTAGTTCATAAATAATGGTTGTAATCGAAACAGTAAATAATAATAGTGCAAAGCAGATCGGCAGCACTTGAACAAAACGACGAACCCATGGCCTTTCATTGAACATTGAACATTGAAGATTAAACATTGAATATACATGGTAAATGAAATGGCGATCTCATAAATTCAAGTAAGTTTAATTAATCTACATTTTTAAGCTGACGAGAAGACCGGAAAATCCACCAAGCGGCCAGACAAAGAGTACAATTTCCTAATACTGTTAATGATGCTTGAACTGTTACCAACCAATCTAAAGATGGCGCATTATCAAAAAAATGCCAAGTGCAAGCACACATAGCACTCATTAAAGCTGGTAACATCCCCCAAGAAAGCGATCGCCAATAAAACTTATGACTCACTTCTGCGTAAGTCCAGATAAACCAAATTGCTGCTGTCCATTCAATGACACTAGAAACATGAACCATCCACGTTGGAATTGAAAGTACATTCATAACTGATTTACTAATAACAATTTACCGTCGAAATTCTAACCATTCAATTACTTGTTGACCTAAATTTGTGTTATTCAAACGATCAATTTCTCGAATACCCGTTGGACTGGTCACGTTAACTTCAGTTAGGTAACCTCCGATGACATCAATTCCCACAAAGTATAAGCTATCTTGACGCAATCTTGGCCCAACGGTTGCACAAATTTCTGCTTCTTTAGGGGTAATTTCTGTTTTTTCAACTCTTCCCCCTACAGCCATATTTCCCCGAAAGTCTTGACCTGTTGGTACTCTATTTACGGCACCGATTGGTTTACCATCTAAGAGAATAATTCGTTTATCCCCATCCTTTGCTGCTGGTAAAAATTCCTGCACCATTACTGGTTCTTGCCCCTGTTGGGTACTCACCTCAATGATAGAATTAAAGTTGCGATCGCCTGGTTCTAAAAATAAAATTCCCTCCCCTGCTTTTCCCCCCAAGGGTTTCAGAACTGCCATTTTTTTGGCTTCAACAAATTTCCGAATAATTGCCTTATCTCGACTGACAACGGTTTCTGGCATCACCGAGTAGAATTGTAGGGTGTACATCTTCTCATTAGCTTCTCTTAACCCTTGAGGAGAATTAATTACCAAGGTTTTTTCAGGATTAATTAATTCCAGAATATAGGTTGCGTAGAGATAACGAATGGTGACAGGCGGATCTTTACGCATTAAGACAGCATCCATGTCTTCAAGACACCGTAAAACACTTTTAGACATCTCATACCAATGAGGAGAACTTACCCACCTTCCTGCTTGCAATTCCACCGGAGTTAATGTTACTTGTGATAATATCCCCCAAGCTTTCCCGTCAATCACATTGAGTTGATGAACTTCTGTAATCCACACCTCATGACCGGCAGCTTGAGCAGCTTCCATCATGGCGACACTACTATCATGGCCCGGATCAAGTTTATCTATAGGGTCAATAATAAAGGCTAATTTCATTAGGCCACCGACTGTTCTAATAACGAATCAAGTTCGCCTTCTGATTCTAGAGAATATAAATCATCACAACCACCAATGGGTTGGTCGTCGATAAAGATTTGGGGTAAACTGCGGCGACCTTGGGCCCGTTCTATCATAACGTCTCTTGCTTCTTCATCCCCATGAATACAGTATTCGGTAAATTCAACTCCTTTTTTGCCTAACAAGGCTTTGGCCCGTATACAAAAAGGACAGGTACTCCAAGTATAAATTTCAACGTTAGCTGCCATTTTTTTGCTTTAATGTTAAAGTTTATCTCAATTGTACTCTTTTTTGCTGTTTTGATTAATTAATAAGCCATTTTATTTTAATCAAAAAATCTCCTTTTTCATCGTTGGTTTCCAATTCATACGGAGCTC
>JBCDDV010000532.1:0-3247 GCA_039180145.1 Cyanobacteria bacterium P01_G01_bin.49
AGTAGGTCTTGCTCAAACCCTTATTATCTCGTTAAAGAAATAATAACTCCGACCTCCTAACTCCTAACACCGAACTCACGTTTATCAGATCCCTGGAATCCATAAAAAGCCTTATTAATTACTCTTATTTTTATCTATCTTCTTTATTTTTCTAAATCTTGACGACGTAATCTTAATTGAATATCTTCTAAAAGTTTACGATTCACTGCCATTAAATCGGCAATTAACCCAAACATCCATAATTGGAAGCCAATTAAAATCAAAATCGCTGCTAAAATTAAACTCGGAACCCGTGCTTTTTCTGGAGTGTTACCAAATACTTCTAGATAGAATAATAACCAACGTAAACAGAGTAATAAACCCAAACCAAAGGGAATACTGCCTAAAATGGTAAAAAACCGTAAAGGTTTATAGGCCATAAAAATACGCACAATGGTTAAAATTGAGCGTCTAATATAGGCAGAAATACTCTTAACAAGACGAGAAGGACGTAAAAATTCATTGGTACGAATTGGTACTGACGTAATCAACATTCCCTTTTGTCCCGCTTGAATAATTGTTTCTAAAGTATAAGTATATTCACTAAAAACATTCATTTGTAAGGCTGCATTACGAGTAATGGCACGAAACCCACTCGGCGCATCAGGAATGTTGGTATTACTGGCAATTCTTACCACCCAACTGCCTAATTTTTGAAGAAGCTTTTTCGCAGGTGAAAAATGTTTAATATCTTGAATAGGACGAGAACCAATAACAATTTCTGCCTCTCCCCGTAAAATGGGTTCAATTAATTTGACAATATCAGCCGCACAATATTGATTATCAGCATCTGTATTAACAATAATATCGGCCCCTTGTTTTAAACAAGCTTCAATACCAGCCATAAATCCCTTGGCTAACCCTTGATTGTGATCAAAATTAACAATATGATCTACGCCAGAGGCTTTAGCTACGTCTACCGTTTGATCAAGACTGCCATCATTAATAATCAACCATTCTACGATGTCAATTCCTGGTAATTTACGGGGCAATTCAGATAAAGTTAAGCCTAGGGTTGCTTCTTCGTTATAGCAAGGAATTTGAATAATCAGTTTCATTGGATTAACGATGATCTAAAGTTAATTACTAATTTTGGATGTTTCATGATCAGTTATTTGTAACCAACCCCAATATAATATCCAAATCCCCAAAATAACCATCAAAAGAGCAATTAAGAAGCCGATCCAGATAGGAATTCCCGCAGCAGGAAGCACCCACCACCAAACTGCAACAATTCGTAGTAAATCTGAGCTAACAAGATTGCCTGCCTTAGGGGGAGATCCCACATTATTGAGAACATCTTGAACATTATAAGTAAAAGCATCGCCTAACTGATTAAAAGCGGCCGACCACCCATTAAATAGAGGAGAGATCAAAGGATTTCCCCATAAGTCCAAAACCTCTAAGAGATATCTTATATTTTTGCTTTCAAGTTCTGCAAAATAACGTTGATAATAAGAGATCAAAGAAGGCGCATTAAAAAATAATCCTAGTAATCCTAATCCGATTAATAAATTCCATCGTTTCTTGGGAATCAAGGCCGTTAATGCCAATAAACCCGGTAAGACAGGCACCAGAAAACGGGGCCCCCAATTCCACCCCCGAAAAGCCCAAAAAGCGTGTAATCCCCAATAAGCCAAGAAAACGCCCCCCACTAACCAAGTTTCTAAAGGTTTTGTTCGTAAGCCTCGACGAAAGCCCCAAATTGCTAGAATAGTAGGGGGACAGTACCAAAATAATCCTCCTCCGGTTCCGGGACTCAAAATCATCCCGAATAAGCGTTCTGGCATTCCCATTAACTGAAAGCGATCGCTATCTTGGCCAGAACTAAAAAAACTTTCAAAGCGAAGATAGTTATAACAAAGAAATAAAAGTACGCCTCCTGCTGTCCCCAAACTCGGCCCGATAATAGTCCGCCAGGGATACTTTTTCAATAAAAAATAAAAAGAAAAAATGGGGCCCAAAATAATTCCGGCGGGTTTAGCAACAATAGACAGTCCCGCTAAAATACTCGCCCCTGCGTGTTCTCGATAATCATTATCCATTGCCCAATAAAGCATCAAAGCGGTAATAAATGCCAAGACAGGTTCAGCAAAAAATTCTCTCGAATAAACTAGGGCGATCGTTCCAAAGGCAAAGGCTAAAGCCGCTAAATATGCCCCTTGTTTACGACTACCTAACCGTAAGGCAATCAAAGCTACTAAACCAGCCGTAATCGCTGTTAAAATCACGGACAATAATAACGCACAAACCGATGCAGCATAGCGAGAAGGAACATTAAATAACTCCCCCAACAGCAACCCCATCGCCACAAAGGGGGTGGCTAGTATAGAGATTAGGGGATAACGCATAGCAAAGATTTCTCCTCCCCTTCCCACCACTCCAGTTCCCGGACTGGGAGGAATAGCAAAGCTGCCCTTAGTCACCAAGGAATGAGATACCCAAAACATTTCTGTGCCGTCAATTCCCCAAATACCTGGTTTGAGGAAAGCCAAATAAATAAGTCCAGTACCCACCATTAAGGCAAGACTCATTTTCCAAATTTGTTTACTCGATGATTGATTGGTCATAGCAAGACAAGCTAGAGAAAGTGGGAAGAAAATAGATAAAAATTTATGCCCTCTCCCTCATTTCCATCTAGAGGTTGTTGAGTGGTTAACAACTAGCATTATGGCGCGGTGGGACGATAAATTGTCCAAAAAGGGAAAGTTTGACTAGGATTAATAGTAACGCCATCTACCCCATTTTGAGCAAAGGCGTATTCTTTGGTTTGCCAAAGGGGAATGTAGGGGACATCTTCAGCCAGAATTTTTTGAATATCTGCAAAAATAGACTGACGTTCTTGGGAATCGGAGGCTTGTCGTTGTTGCGTGATTAATTGATTAATCTGCTCATTGTAGTAAAAAGATCCTTGACTTTGAGAACCCCCATCGGTGCAACCTGTTTCGGGTGAGCCTTTGGCACAGTCTAGGAAGGGATAAATGTAATTATCGGCATCTAAAAAGTCAGGATACCAAGTAGAAAGAGTAGATTGATAGAGTCCCCGACTGACATTTTTGAAGAAAGAGGCTGAAGCAATACTATTGGGAGCAAATTGTAGCATTCCCCCTAAATCTCGTTCCGCTAAATTTTTGAGAATGACACCTACCTTACTAGCATCGACTGACCCTGATGAGTGCCAAACCTCTACTGTTACGGGATTTTCGGC
>JBCDDV010000533.1:0-3247 GCA_039180145.1 Cyanobacteria bacterium P01_G01_bin.49
ATAATAGCTATGATTCCCATTATTGGGGCTTTGTTCCAAAAGATAAAATTATTGGTAAGGCTTTTGTTCGTTTTTGGCCGTTTGACCGTCTAGGTTCACTAGATCAACAACCTTTATATCCTGGAAGTATGAACACTGACAAAGATAGTAAACAGTCTTTACTACCTCAGTATTAAATATCTACGACGGAGTGGTGAAATATCTACTCCTTAATGATTAAATATTTTAATAATCTTAATAAGAGAAGTTTGAGAAACTGTTCCTATTTTTGTGAATTAAAATGCCTCTTGAGTTAACTCGATAAGCTTCTCCCACATATCCGGTATTATCATAAAATATTTGATGGATACGTTGATCTAGTTCTCGCTCACTAGAAGCTTGAGAACGATAAAAGTCTTTAATTTTTTCTTCTATTCCCATTTCTCCCAAGCGATCATGGAGAAGTTGCTTTCTACCTTGAAAATAAGCTTTTCTAACTATTTCGTCCTTTAGAGATTCTATAACAATGGGCATCGGGACTCCGCTAATAACCCATCGGTTAATATTTAGCTTTAGCTGTCCACTTACAAAAAGAGGAACAGCAAACATGATAGGAATAGCGACAGCCATATAAATTGCAACTGCTACTTTTATCTTATCTTTTGAAGAAGAATGATCCAAAAACAATAACCTTTTCTCTCCCCATCTAAACCTGTTCGTGATTCACTAAATTCAAAGTTCTATCACAATATTGATTACGGTTGATAGGGGAATTAAAAATTAAGATGGTCTTATCTTTTAGCCAAATAACACTTAAAATTCCGCCGCACACTAAAGCAGCGCTAACAAAAGGAATCGCCACAATTGTTGTTCCAGCAATGATAAGAGTTTTTTCTATCGTTTTTTGAATCATGACAAACTCTCAATTAATCTTGTTATGTAATAGACTCAATAATAACCTTGAGGCAAAAACAGAAGCATCCGCAAAAATAACGGTATTTTAATGACAAATTTGAGCTTTCCTCAGGATTTTACTGAGATTTATCGTGCCTAAACCCAATTATTGACCAACTTTAGTTGTCTAGACTGTTTACACCATCAAGGTTTCAGCTTTATGTATCTTCTACGTAGAATGACCTAACAAATGAGTTAAAGTCATATCAATGCTGACTATAAAGACATCTCTATGGCAAATAACCCTGAAACAATCCTCCGAGGTTATCAGAAAGAGATCAAGATATCGAAATGTGAGAACGGAGAGGGAGGGATTCGAACCCTCGTTGACTTGCGACAAAGCAGTTTTCGAGGCTGTTAAATATTTTTGAAGCTCTTGCTATTCCTACTTTTAAGACATAGCTTCACTAACTACCCTAAAACTACCCTAGATTAGTACAAGGTCTTTAGGGTAAGAATATTTTTCTAGAGCCTAGAGCCTAAATGCAATAATTTAGGATTAGGCGATCGCCTTTGCTCAATCCTTCTACGACTATAAATTTCTGAATAGATGCGATTCTGAGATAATCCTTTAAGATATCGCCAATAGGTGCGTTCCTGAACGTACAAGAAAGGAAAGGGATCAAAGTGGCACTTAAATACGTCATGATTGCGTAGTCCATAAGTAACCATCATGCCTGCTACCCATCGCCATCTTGTTATCTTATTTTTGTTGAATTAATTGTGTTAATTTTAACTCTAGATCACTAAAGGCTTTAGTGTATTCAGTTTTGAAGTCACTAAAGTCTTTGGTATATTCAGTCTTAAAATCACTAAGTTTTTTGTCGATAATTAAATTTACAATATAAAACAAGCCGCCTAAAACTGCTCCAATCGCTGTAACAGTAGCTCCAACTGCAATAACATAGTTGGTCATTATTTTTCTTCCTCCTCATCAAAACTAACTCCCAAATCAATACTAAGAGCCTTTTCAATTTTGCGTAGGTTTTCAATTGACAATGCTCCCCTAATAGTGTCTTTTTCAATGTCGTACCAATAAGTTTGAGAAAAACCGACTTCACGGCAAATTTGAGCTAGAGACTTGCTTTTCGCTATCTCTAACCGTCTTTCTTTAATTTGCGCCCCTAAATTGGGGATATTAACTTCTTTGACGAACCTAACTCGCATTATTGCTGCTTGCATAAAATTCCTCCTTAATAAAGATAAACCATTAACTGATGGTTCTATCATATATCCAAAAAGCTTAATTAACAAACCACAAACTTATGGTTTATTACAGAGATTATTCGACATCAAGAAGTGATCGCTATCTTTGGACGGAACGCGATCACAGAGTTAAAAATACATCTAGGGGAAGAATACGATAAATATCAATTAGTTGGTGTTTTCCCCGTTGGCAACGATGAAAACGAATTTTAATAAAAGGAAGGGGGAATTATCTCCCTTAAAACAATGGCCAATTCTAAATGGTTTGAAAAAGTAGCGCGGTTGTGCCAAGCACTTAATTGCACTCCCGATCAATTAATTTGATCCACCCTAAAACTACCCTAAAAGTTAAGGAAAACCTTGTAAATAAAGCTAATTTTTCTTAACTACCTTAAAGATGTGGCAGAGGTCACTGAGCAAAGTCAAAGTGATGAAAATATATATTGAATGTTGGTAAAAGGAGCGACCCCGCGCGCGTTACACGCGCTTGGGAATGCGCGACGACGGAGAGGGAGGGATTCGAACCCTCGTTGCCTTGCGACAAAGCAGTTTTCGAGACTGCCGCATTCAACCACTCTGCCACCTCTCCAAGAGACTCTGGTTTACTATCTTTGCTAATTTTGACACTCTCACCGTTATAGCCAAAAGCTTAAGGGGAGATTCTTGCTTCATCAGGTTTGTCTAGTTCCAGGACTGAGACGACTGGAACTCCGTCCTGGTTGCCTTCTACAAACATTTGTTTAATGTTCACTGACTGCACGGCAGCAAACAGAAAATTATTCATTTTTGAAGCACATCTGAGTGCAAAGTTGCTTTTCAATTTTACTACAAATATCTCTCTTTAGTCGGTTTTATACCAGTCGCTTCTTCCGTTTTATAACCTTCTAATTATTTACTTGATTAGAATAGCCTAACACCAAGTCTTTTTTGAGTTAATTTTGTATTCCTAATTATTACGATTTTTTGACAATATCCCCTCAAAAAAATAGTTAATTATTATTACTATTAACCTTAAGAAACCGAATCACAGCACACAGATAGTAATTTGCAAATTTATGAGTAAACAAGGTGCTTTCATTAACCAACTATTAACCAGTTTAAGTTACAC
>JBCDDV010000534.1:0-3246 GCA_039180145.1 Cyanobacteria bacterium P01_G01_bin.49
ATTAGTTTTCAACTTATAATATGGACAAATGTTGAGTTTTCCTTGGGTCAAAAAAGAACGCATAAATTGCATCAATCCACTGACATGGTAAAGAGGAAGCACGCAAAAAGAGTTCACTTGTTCAACTTCAAAGAATTCAGTAAATCCTTTAACCGAAGCTGATAAAGTTCTCCAATTATGGATAGCAAAACGTATATCTCCTGATGTTCCTCCTGTCGGAATCATAATAAAGTGTTGCGGCGGTAATGGATTGTTTTTGCTATTATTATTTGATGATAATTTAAGTAAATTACTATCCCCTAAAATTTCATTAGGTTGAATTAAATTAATCACTTGTTGCCATTCTTGTCTTTTCCAGTGATGATTACCCAAAAAAAGATGACAGTTGGTGATAATGCCAGCTAGAAAAGCTGACAAAAATTCTAGATTATCCTGCTGAACTAAAATGATTTTAGGAGAAATATGACAAGACTTAAGTTGTGTAAATTGGTCGATATAAGATTGAGTTGAATGATAAAAATAATTACTATCATAGCCAATCATCCACTCTGTATCTAAACGACTTTTGAGAAGGGTTAAAAGTTCTGACATAAGCTTTCGATTTCTGCATTTTTATCATCATTAAACCAGTCTTTAACCCCAAAACCAACTGCGCGATCACTCGTCATTAATTCTGCTGCCAAATTTAGCACGAAATTACGACCAATTGATGTTTCAAAAACAGAAGAAAAAACCAGATCCATTGAATAGGTTTTGCACAGTTGACGGAGATCACTAGGAAAACCCATAATGGCTGGTTTCATCACAAAAATTCCTCGCCAACCTTGTTGATAGCAATCTTTTAACTGTCTTAAATTAGCGACAGATTCATCTAAAGCTAAAGCTGTTTTATAGTTAATATTTAGATCAATCATCTTATCTAGTTTATTCGGTGGTAAAGGTTGCTCAATAAATTCAATCATCTCTAGTTGATCAGTTATTTTTAGCCAGGTTTCTGCTTCTTGAAAATTTAATCCTCCATTAGCATCTAATCTTAGATTAGTGTCATTAGGCAATAAGGTAATTAATTGTTTAAATATTTTGATTTCCCTATCTAAGGAACTAACCCCAATTTTCCACTTAAATGTTTTACATCCTTGCTGATAGCCTAATTGAAACTGAGAGAGTGCTGTTTTTCCTGTCGGTAATAAGTAGCAGAAACTTTGATTTATTGGTGATTTTATATTTGTGTTATTTAATGTGATTAAAGCGGCTTCAAATCCAAATTGACAAGCAGGTAAACTATCAGGAATATCCCTAATTTGCGTTGATGTAATTTGACAATTTAAACTTTGACAAAATAATAAAGCTTCCTCTAACATTTCTGAACCGAACCAAGGCAAAGGAGCGATTTCTCCCCATCCAACATTTTGAAAACGATCAGTTAATTTAATAATAATTCCTTTTCTAACTTTCCAAATACCATGACTAGTTTTTAAAGGTTGAATAAAAGAACGTTCATAAGTAAAAAACTTAAGAGAATAACTCATAAAACATCTAGATTGAGATTATTTCCTATTGCTCAAACCAATTGAGATCGAGATAATTGATTTTAGCATAGGGTTCAAGTGCTGTTAAAATGAGGTTTCCATAACTACGATAGTTGACACGATTATCTAATAAAGCTAAGATACCTTGAGACTCCCTTAATGGCATTACAGCCCGTTGAATTTCCTGTAAAGCAGTTGGTAAAAGATAAAATCGAAACCAGTCTTTGTGATGTTTTTTATAATAAGTAACCTGTGCAGCAACCAAAGGATCTTCTAAAGACGGAATTGGTAAGGTTGCAATAATTAATAACTGGGGAGTCGGTAACTTTTCTTGATTTTCATGCCAAAAATTCCAGCCACTGACCAAGATATAATTTCTCCCAGGATTATTTTTTTCTACCTGTACTCGTGTCCCAAACTCTGAAGCTAACACCGTTCCAATTTGTGCTTTTGAAGGAACATCATCAACAATAATAATAATAGTTTGTAATTGTTTGTAGGCAAGATAAACAAGTTTTTTAATTTCTTCAACTAAAACACCTTGAAATTCAGCAGTGTTCGGCATTGGTAACCGATCACGAATATATAATTGAATCAGTTCATTTTGTCGGTTAGGAGAGAACTTTAAACATAAGATATCCTCAGTTAACCCAATAGTATCGCGATAGATAGGCGCAGCTTTATTACTATCTAAAAATCCTCCCATCAAAATGACTGGAGAATTTTGCCAAATTGGTGCTAAATAAGAAGCGACTTCTAAAGGACTGAGATGAAGAGAAAATTTTTGATTTTTGCGATCAATAGATGCCCAAAAAAGCTGATTATGATCAGTGAGTTTTTCTTGGAACTCTTTTAAGAGAGAATCTTGATTAATGACATCACAAAGATATGAAAAACTGGAACTTTCTTCCTTGTCTAATAGGCAATATTCATAAGGACTATTAGGATGACTAGAAATTGTGTGTTTTAAAAAGAAACGAACTTCTTGAATTAAATTACCAAAAGCTGGATACTCTATTTGTAATTGTTCCCAATAATCAGGAGAAATGGTTACGGTTAAATAATTTTTTGTCCATTCTTCTAAACAGTCAGCCTGATCAATTAATGTGGGAATATTTAAAGGAAAACGACCTTTATTTTCTAGACGATCGCTTAACCAAGCTTGAGGAGAAACCATTAATAGTCCCTGAAAATTATCAAAACAAACGTCATCTTCTGCCCTTAAAATAACTTTATCCGTGTTTAACCATTGCTGAAGATGGGGAATTTCCTGTTGTCTTAATCGCTGCTGAAGAGATAACGGAGAAACAAGTAAAATGGGGCGATCGCTCAATAAAGATGGCATTAAATAACTTAACCCATAACGAGAAATAGTGCTTCCCGTTTGAATAATTGCCGAGCGATCTAATCGTAACCCACGGGAGACTAAACGAGCCATGGTTAAGTGATGATCCCATAAGGGTTCTCCCTGTTGTCGCAAAAAGTCTCGCAGTGAGAGATGAACTTCTGCTTCAAGTAGTGTCATAGACAACAATCTCAAGAATAATAATACTAAAGTCGGAGACTCGCAAAACCCTACCCGTGAGATAAACAGTAGGTATTCTTACAGAAAAATGATAAATTGGGGATTACGTAAATTTAATTTAAGGATAACAAACAAGTATGGCTGAAATTCAATTTTCTCGTGGTGTGTCAGAGCCTGTTGTTCCTGAAGTTC
>JBCDDV010000535.1:0-3245 GCA_039180145.1 Cyanobacteria bacterium P01_G01_bin.49
CGATTAACGACGGAATAGCCAATTAAGCTGACGGTCACAATGGGAACGACTCCAATCCCTACAGCAATGATAGCGGCTTTCGTGCTTAGGCTTAACCGTTGCCACCAAGACATCTGGGTTTTTGTCTTTGCTGTCTTGGGGGAAGTTTCCCTGATTCGTACTGGTTGACTGGCAAAATCTGAGTAATCAGACTTGGAGCCATTTTTGATATTGCTATCAGAAAGGTTTTTAGCAGTTGGTTTGGGAGGGGTCTGAGTCATGATAAGTTTGCTTTTCGAGGAACTGGATGATGGGGTGATGGGGTAATGGGAAAATATTTTTCCTCACTCCCTCACTTCTTTACTTCTTTACCGCCTAAACTCCTTTGAATACTAATTCACTCTAAACTGACGCACACTTTCTTGGAGAGACTGAGCCACTTCTAGCAGTTGTTTGAAAGAGTCAGAAACTTGAGCGGTTTCTGTGGAAGTTTTATCAGAAATTGCCGCAATTTGGGTCATGGTTTGGGTCACAGTCTGACTGGTTTGGGACTGTTCAATGGCCGCTTTGGTAATTGCTTCAACTAATTCGGTAATCTGAAGACTGGCTGCTGTAATCTGAGTCAAACTCTTACGGGTTTCGTCAACTAATTTGGTTCCTGTGACCACCTGTTCTGTTCCTGCTTCCATGGCAAAAACAACTTCATTGGTTTCTGATTGAATATTGGCAACCAGTGCTTCAATTTCGGCGGTTGCTTCTGCTGACTGACGAGCGAGAGAACGGACTTCATCGGCAACCACGGCGAACCCTCTGCCTTCTTCCCCTGCGTGAGCAGCTTCAATGGACGCATTCAAAGCTAAAAGGTTGGTTTGATCGGCAAAGCTACTAATCAGGTTAACGACCTTAGAAATCTTCTGAGAAGATTCCCCTAACCGTTTGACTTTTTTACCTGTTTCTGCTACAGTTTGCCGAATAGCCATAATGCCATCTACTGTACGGTTCATTGCATCCTCTCCCGCTTCTACGGTGTGAGTGGCCTTCTGCACCGTGGCTTCAGCGAGTTCAGCGTTAGCGGCAACGGCACGAATTGATGTGTTCATGGCCTGTAGCTGATCTAGGGCAACGGCGATGTCTTGGGCTTGGGTAAAGGCTTCTTGAGAGAGGACACGGATAGAAGATTCGTTGGTGTTAGTGGTCGAAGCCACCTGACCAGCAGCCTCTTGTACTTGAGACACAACTTTGCGGAGGTTTTCAATAGTGGCGTTATAAGAGTCGGCAATGGTACCAATTTCATCTTCAGTGACGTTAGCGCGAATGGTGAGATCCCCTTGGTTGACTGGATCAACTTCCATTAACAGTGCTAAAGCTCGTTGTTGCAGTTGTTGTCTGGCTTCTCTTTGTTCTTGTTCTGCTTGTTTTTGTTGTTCGAGAAGATTGGCTCTTTCTAAGGCAAAGCCGATTTGAGCAGCCACTTGAGAGAAAAATGTCGTTTCTTTGGTTTCCCAGAGACGGGGGCCAGAACATTGATGGGCAATAAATAGCCCCATGAGTTTACCGTCACAAATAATGGGGGCAACCAGGTTAGCCCGAACTTTGAAGGGTTCTAATTGTTTGAGGTGACAGTTAGTCAGTCCTGCGTCGTAAATATCAGGGGTAGCTTGAATACGCCCTCGCTTATATTTTTCGACATAATTGTCAGCAAAACAGGGATCGAGAATTTCAGCATTAAGGGCTGTGGGAAATTCCTGGGAAACGGACTCGTTGATGATGGTTCCTTTCCAATTCGCATCGAAACGGTAAACAATGACGCGATCGCACTTTAAGGCAAGGCGCATTTGCTGAACAGCCACTTCTAAAACTTCAAACCCATTAGCAGCCGCCGACATTTGTAAGGTGATATCTTTGAGAATCTGAGTGCGCTGGTTATCTGTCTGTTGTTGTTCTTGTAAAAAGAGGCGGTCTAAGATCAGGGAGAGTTGAGTGGCAACCTTTCGCAAGAAATTGATTTCCTCATCTTGCCATTGATGGGGTTCTGTACAATGATGGGCAATTAACAAGCCAAAAGTATTCTCTTGCTTAAGCAAAGGCACGACTAAATTCGCCTGAATGTTCAATCTTTGCATCAATTTCAGGTGATCGGGGTGAAATCCTGCTTCATAGACATTGTCCGTGGGAACAAACCTTCCTTGGCGATATTGCTCAATGATTTCTTCTGGGATACAGCGATCGCCAATTTGCCATTCCATTGCGCTTGGATAAGCTGGATCACAAGATTCATGGGAGATATAGTCAGTGCCATCAAAATTAAATTGATAAATTACTACCCGCTCAACTCTAAGAATATCTCGAAGTTCTTCTAAAACTCTATCTAAAGTCAGGTCTAAGCTAATTCTATCGACTACCACACTATTAGCAATTTCTGACAAGAAAGCCGCTTGTTGGGCTGAGTTTATTTGGTCTTCGACTAGGCGTTGAATTCGCTGGGTCATGGTATTAATGTCTCTGGCTAAGACCCCAAATTCGTCATTTCCTTGGATATTTACAGACGTATCGAAATTCCCTTGGGAAATTTCTTTAACAGTGGCACTGACTCGGCGCAGGGGATGGGTCAATTTTTCTGAGAGTAGAGTGGCAATAACTGCTGCTGCTGCTGCTGTCACTAATGTGCTGAAAAATACAATTAATAGTAATCGTTGTCTATGACTGAGAATAATATCTTTTAGTTCGTCTACATCGGAGGTTTCTACCTGTTTCACCTCGTTAAGCATGACTTGATTGATTGTTCCATAGGCAATAAATCCCAGCAAAATTACTGGGCCAACACCGATAACGGCCCCTGCTACCATCGTCTTGGAACGTAGAGTAAGATTTCGCCACCATTGAGGGGCTTTTGATCCTTCTGATGAGTTATAGGTGATCTTGTCTTCTTCGGCGACAACAGAAACTCTGCTAGATTGATCTGTTATCTCATCTTCTCGGTGAATTTGGGTTTCTTCAATTGATGAAGTCGAGTTGACAACACCATTCTTAGTTTCTTCAGTATTTTGGGGATTTTGTTTGGGAGAAGTCTGGGTCATGGAATTAGCCTCAGTCAAGTTCAATTTTCAATAATAGGGAGAGAATTTGGGAATTAGAAAAAACAATAAACAATGGGGATTAAATTACCTTTAAGCAGCTATTTGGGGAGATTAGGGACTGGAAAAATTTTGTCTGTAGGTTTTTTTTGCTTAAGGTTTTGGCATAGATGCAAAAATTGCTTCACCATC
>JBCDDV010000536.1:0-3242 GCA_039180145.1 Cyanobacteria bacterium P01_G01_bin.49
CAAATCCCCATCCATGATAAGCAATAATTTCTCCTTTAATATTCATGCCATTGCTTAAAAATACTAATTAGATAATTAATCTGTTCTATTGTGTGCTGACTCGATAAAACTAAACGAATTCTCGAAGTATTTTTAGGAACAGTGGGGGGTCGAATAGCCATTGCCAAAATGTTATTATTTTCTAACCAT
The DNA here is from genome assembly GCA_039180145.1 of Cyanobacteria bacterium P01_G01_bin.49. GTDB lineage: Bacteria > Cyanobacteriota > Cyanobacteriia > Cyanobacteriales > Microcystaceae > JBCDDV01. The sequence continues at coordinate 190 of JBCDDV010000536.1, forward strand.
TGTGATAATTGTAAAGCTTTAGTTTCATCTCCAATAATGACCGGAATAATGGGAGAATTTGAAATAAGAACTTGATAACCTAGATATTTAAGTTGGTTTTGTAAATAATTGACCTGCTGTGATAAATATTTTCTTTCTTGATCTAAGGTGGGAATGATATCGAGAGCAGCACTAATTGAACCAATAATTGCTGGGGGTAAAGCAGTGGTATAAATGAAACCTGGACAACAATTAATCAGATAATCACGGATCTGTTGAGAAGCAGTAATAAAAGCGCCAAAAACACCAAATGCTTTCCCAAAAGTACCAAGACTAATATCAATTCCTGACTGATGAGAAGTGAGTCCCATTCCTTGCCTTCCCATAATACCAAAAGCGTGGGCATCATCGAGATAAAGAAGTGTATTGTATTGTTGAGATAATTGACTCAACCTATTAATATCACTTTGATCGCCTTCCATGCTAAATATCGTTTCAGTAGCGATTAAAATGCGATTGTAACCCTTAGCAATTCCTTTTTTGAGTAATGCTTCTAAATGCTCTAAATCATTGTGTTTATAGCGCGTCCAGCGGGCCCCACTTAGGAGAATTCCTTGTAAAATACTGTTATGACTCAGGCGATCGCATAACACTAAAGATTTTTTGTCAACCAATGCAGGAATAATGGTTGAATTAGCTTGAAATCCTGTATTAAATAATAAGGTTGCTTCTTTTCCACAAAGTTTGGCTAGCTTTTGCTCTAATTGTTCATGAATATCATAATTTCCTACCACTAGACGAGAAGCGGTTGCCCCTGTTCCATATTTGCTAAGATATTGTTGGGCTGTTTGAATAATGGCAGGATGTTTTGATAGTCCTAGATAATCATTGGAACTAAAATTGATTAAAGTTTTACCATTTTTGACAACATAAACAGCATCTTTTGGTGTCACCTTGTTTAAGGTTCTGAGATGACCCATTTTGGCTTTTTCTGCGATCGCATCTTCAATAAATGCCAGTTTATTACTGTTACCGAGATGACAGGACATAAAAATTTGATCAATCATTGAACATTAAACATCAAACATTTAGGTCTCAAGCTTACTTTCAAATCAATGATAAATGCTAAATGCTAAATGTTTTAACTTTCCTTAGATTTCGGTTTATAAGTTGAAGTAACTTGCAATTCTTTTAACTGTTTAGCATCAACTGAAGCTGGAGCTTCTGTGAGTAAACAACTGGCTTGCTGAGTCTTGGGAAATGCAATAACATCACGAATAGAGTCTTCTCCTGCTAATAACATGACCAGGCGATCCAACCCGTAAGCAATTCCCCCATGTGGTGGCGTTCCATATTCAAATGCTTCTAATAAAAAGCCAAATTTATTGTAAGCTTCTTCTACTGATAATCCAATAGTCGCAAACACTTTTTCTTGAATATCTTTTTGATAAATTCTGAGACTTCCCCCACCGATTTCGACCCCATTATATACTAAATCATAAGCTTGGGCCCTGGCTGTTTTCAAGTCATCTAAATCTTCTAAATTAGGTGCAGTAAAGGGATGATGTAAAGCTTCTAAGCGTTTTTCATCAGCATTCCATTCAAACATAGGAAATTCTGTTATCCAGAGTAAGTTTATTTTATCAGGATCAATTAAATTCATTTGTTGTGCAATCACTAATCTGAGGCGAGATAAGGACTTATTGACGGTTTCTGTATCTCCTGCACCAAATAATAATAAATCACCCGGTTTTGCTCCTGTTCTCGTTAATAAATCGGCTTTTTGTTCCTCTGTCAGATTATCTTTAATCGCGCCAATAGTATCTAGTTTATTATTATCTTTTACCCGAATATAGGCAATTCCTTTTGCACCTGCTTCTACTGCTTCTTTAAATAAGTCACCTCCTGGTTTAATGCGAACATTAGAAATTGCATCATTGCCCCCAGGAATGGGTAAAACCTTAACTTTTCCCCCATTTTTTACTGCCCCAGAAAAAACTTTAAACCCACTATCTTTAAGAATATCAGAAACATTAACTAGTGTTAAGTCAAAGCGGGTATCTGGACGATCTGTTCCATACTTTTCCATGGCATTTTGATAAGTCAATCGAGGAAAAGGACGAGATAACTCAAGATTTTTAACCGTTTTAAAGATGTGGCAAATTAATCCTTCATTAAGATCAATAATTTCATCTTCAGAGAGGAAACTCATTTCCATATCCAGTTGCGTAAATTCCGGCTGTCTATCGGCTCGTAAGTCTTCATCACGAAAACATCGCGCAATTTGATAGTAACGATCGCATCCCGAAACCATCAATAATTGCTTAAATAATTGCGGTGACTGAGGCAAAGCATACCATTGTCCAGGGTTAGCACGGGAAGGGACTAAATAATCTCTTGCACCTTCGGGAGTTGAACGGGTAAGAATGGGAGTTTCTACTTCGATAAACTGCTGTTCATCTTCGAGATAACGACGCATTGCTTTCACCACCCCGTGACGTAATTGTAAATTTTTGGCCATGCGATCGCGTCTTAAATCTAAATAGCGATATTTGAGGCGCGTTTCTTCTTTTACTGACTCTGCTTCTAAGCTTGAAATGACAAAAGGGAGTTGCTTACTTACCCCATTTAGTAACTCAATAGACTCTGCGTATATTTCTACTTCTCCTGTGGGAATTTTCGGGTTAAGAGATTCAGGAGGACGTTGACTGACCTGTCCAATAATTTTGACCACATATTCGTTGCGTAACGTCTCAGCAATAGGGTAGGATGTGGGAGTACGTTGAGGATCGCTGACGATTTGTACGATGCCCGTGCGATCACGTAAGTCAATGAAGATGACCCCACCGTGATCTCGCCGACGATCTACCCATCCAAATAGGGTGACAGTCTTACTAATATCGGTTGCGCTTAAGTGGCTACAATAATGGGTTCGCATCTGAATTTAATCTAAATCGTTATTGTACTGCGGAGTGAATTATATCTCTTACGGGTTACGAAATTGAGACGTACTTTCCATTATCTCGTATTTTTGTAATCCATAACTGTGTTATCTCAAACGAGATATTTTTTTA
>JBCDDV010000537.1:0-3241 GCA_039180145.1 Cyanobacteria bacterium P01_G01_bin.49
GGTAAAACACTCTGCTAAGACGGGACTTTTATCTTTTAACCGTCTTCCGAGTTCTTTGTAAAGAAGGAACCCTGAAAACTCCGCAGTACAAGATCTTTCTAAAAATTCTACGAACAAGCGGCGAGTATCCCCGTCGATATGATCCCATGACTGAGCAAATTCCTCAGTACGGATGAAGTGGTGACGGTTGTAGTCCACTCGAAATTCTTCGAGAATAGCTTTTAATTCCGCTTCGTTGACTGAAATATCCATTTTGGCCATCGCTTCAAAATCAGTGGTATAGAAGCGAGGAGTCAGAATCGTTTCTTTGGCAGGAACTTTAATGCCTGGACGTAGTTCCTCATTTTCAGGTTTTTGAAGGGTATTGACCATAGCTTGTTTAAAGAGATTTTTTTTGAATCAATTAATAACTAACTCGCTTCACTCACTGGGTAACTCATAGGGTTGCCATTTCAAGAGAGAGCTACGAGGCTTGAATCACAGTCTACCAGGCTCGATGACATTAGTAATCCCTCTTTTAATTAAGAGTTACAACATATTATCAAGTTATGTTAAAAAAGTTGCTGATCTGCTAATTAACGGTGTGAATATCTAGAGAATTGATTGAGACGATAAAATAAAGCAATAATTAAAATAGATGAACTAGGTCAAGATCTTGATAATCTAAAGATCGGGTCAAGGGAATTAATTAACCGCGCCAGCGCAAGTTTTATGTCTAACATCTGCGATCGCTTCGAGATAAAATTTTGGGGAGTTAGAGGCAGTATTCCCTGTCCAGGCACTGAAACCGTTCGTTATGGGGGAAATACTTCTTGTGTTGAGATGTGTGTTAACCAAGAACGATTAATTTTTGATGGGGGAACGGGACTACGCATTTTAGGACAGTCTATGTTGCCGGAAATGCCTGTAAATGGCCATTTGTTTTTTACCCATTCCCATTGGGATCATATTCAAGGATTTCCTTTTTTTGCCCCTGCTTTTATTGAGGGAAATAAGTTTCATATTTACGGGTTACCGTCCCCTAATGGGGCAACCATTAAACAGCGTCTCCATGATCAAATGTTGCACCCCAATTTTCCGGTTCCTTTACAAATTATGGAGGCTAATTTACGTTTTTATGATATTGAAGCGAAGGACATCATTCATATTGGCAACGTTACGGTAGAAACAGGCAGATTAAATCATCCAGGAGAAGCATTAGGATATCGCGTGAGTTACCAAGGGTTAACGGCTGTTTATTTAACAGACACAGAACATTTTCCTGATCATTTAGATGAAAATGTGGTGAATTTAGCCCGCAATGCCGATGTGCTAATTATGGATACAACTTACACTGACGAAGAATATTACGATCCGAAGTTTAGTAAGGTGGGTTGGGGCCATTCCACTTGGCAAGAAGCGGTTAAAGTAGCGAAAGCAGCTAAAGTCAAGCAATTAGTTCTTTTTCATCATGATCCAGCCCATAATGATGATTTTTTAGATATTTTGGCAGAAACAACTAAGTCAGTCCTTCCGAATATATTGTTAGCGAAGGAAGGTATGATCATTGATTTGAATCATTAATCTAGTAGCCAGGCGCTTTATCATTTTAAAAAACTTATGTCAAGATCAGGAAACACTAAATTAACATAACTTTACTTAACTTCATATAAGTTTATACTGTGTATAACGTTCCCAAAAAAAGAGCGTTTCTTGATCACTGATAAACTTAGCTGAGGAAAATTCATGCCATTTACTATTGATTCAGCCCGTAATATCTTCGCTGATACCTTAACGGCTGATGCGGTTCCTGCGACAATTGCTCGGTTCAATCAATTGAGTGCTGAAGATCAACTAGCCTGGATTTGGTTTGCTTATTTAGAAATGGGTAAAGGTATCACAGTTGCTGCACCAGGGGCAGCCAATATGCAGTTTGCCGAACCCACTCTCCAAGATATTCGGAAAATGAGTTTCCAGGAACAATCTCAGGTAATGTGTGATTTAGCTAATCGTGCTGACACCCCTATTGGTCGAACCTATGCTGCGTGGAGTGCCAATATTAAGTTAGGTTTCTGGTATCGATTGGGAGAATGGATGGAAGAAGGAACTGTTGCACCTATCCCAGAAGGGTATAAACTTTCAGCTAATGCTTCAGCCGTACTGCAAACCCTCAGAGGATTAGAATCAGGTCAACAAATCACCGTTCTTCGTAACGCTGTGGTTGATATGGGATTTGACAAGAACAAATTGAGCAACTACACACCCGTTGCTGAACCAGTTGTTCCTCCCACGGAAATGTCGAAACGCACCAACGTCACCATTGAAGGGGTGACAAATTCCACTGTTGTAAGTTACATGAACTTATTAAATGCCAATGATTTTGATGAGTTAATTAAACTGTTTACTCCCGATGGTGCGCTGCAACCTCCTTTCAAAAAGCCCATCGTTGGTAAAGACGCTGTGTTGCGATTTTTCAAAGAAGAATGTCAAAATCTTAAGTTAATGCCAGAACGTGGCGTTTCTGAACCGGTTGAAGATGGTTTTACTCAGATTAAAGTGACGGGTAAAGTTCAAACTCCTTGGTTTGGTGCAGGGGTTGGCATGAACATGGCTTGGAGATTTTTGCTCAATTCTGAAAACAAGATTTTCTTCGTCGCTATTGATTTGTTAGCTTCTCCCAAAGAACTACTCAACTTAGCTCGTTAAACCCATGATTCAGTACGAGCTAATTCCATACTTTTAAGGTTAACTTGAACTTTTCGTTAAGCTTAATTTATGGTAAGCTCGTACTAAGACAATATAAAAAGATTAGTTTTAAATAATGCAGGTGAGTCAAATTAATTGGTCTGAAACAGAGGAAACAATAGCAAAAAGAGCTTTTGAGACAGCCTATCAACGAGAAATTTCAGCTTTACTCAAAGAAGTCCGAGAACTAACTCCAACAATTAGCGATCTTGATCAACTATGGCATCTCCACGATTTCTTGAGTGCTAGAAGACACGATATAGATGGTAAGTACGCTTATGAGGATTCTACCCTTGTTTTTGCTTTTGCTAAGCTACTCAAAGAAGGTTGGTTAAATCGTGACGAATTGAAGGGTCTCGACTCAGAAAAGCTTTCTAAAATATCTGCTCTTGCACGTATGTAATTAAGGGGAGTTTGGGGTTAAAAGAAAGACATATTCTTTCCCCACTCTCTGCCATAAGAATAATGTTAAAAATCAAACGCAAATATTCAAAAAAATTTTTATATCACCTATCAA
>JBCDDV010000538.1:0-3239 GCA_039180145.1 Cyanobacteria bacterium P01_G01_bin.49
ATTCTCAAAAATAGCGAGAGAGATAAGACATCTAAAATATATCCTCAACTCGTTAACGAATAAATAATATCTTCAGATAAAGAATTAAGAATATTAGGGACTTGAGACTTAATCTCAAAAATTAGATGGGTTTGTTCTGCTGACGCTACCCATTAATTAGCACAAGCAGTACAATTATTACCAGACTCTTTAAAATCATCCTTTTGTACCGTTCTGACGTAATAAATTGCTTTACAACCTTCTTTCCAAGCTAACAGTAACGTTTCAAAAATATCTTTAGCAGTTAAACAACGTTCTGGATGATTAGGAAAATAGATTCCTTGATTCAAATTAAACAACAATTCCATGGAAATTCCCGTATCTATCCACTGTTGCATTGTCGAGACTGCTTTCACTACTTTTTGCTGATCTAAAGTTTTATTTTCGTGATAGAACCAAAAAGAATCATTAATAAATGGAGGGGCGATAGGAACAGTTCCTTTAGCCCATTTATCATAAAAGAAACGACTATAAACAGGAAGAATACTAGCAGTACATCCTTGCACCAAAGAAGAAGAAGTATTCGGGGCGATCGCCGTAATATGAGAGTTACGAATTCCGTAATTTTTAATATCTTCTGACAATTTCACCCAACGTTCTTTTTGAGAGGCATTTTCGAGAAACCATTCTACAGATTTTGAGCCAATTAATTGACCTTTACTCCAATCACTTCCGACAAAGGCATGATAGGGACTTTTTTCCTTGGCTAACTCCATAGAAGTATGGGTACACCAATAACCTACTTCCTCAAAGAGTTGACTAATTTCGGTGAGATTATCATAGGTTAATTTTTTCTTAGCTAACCAGTCTGCTAACCCCATACAACCCACACCAATGGTGCGATATTTATTATTATGGTTCTTCGCATCCTCAAAAGGAGGGTTAGTAATATCTATCGTATTATCAAGAATACGAACCGCTATTTTACACAAATAATTGAGTTCATCTTCCTCAATATTTGCCAGATTTAAACTAACTAAATTACAGCAATGGCTTTCTTGTCCTGGGGCAACATTAGAAAACGATTCTGTACAGAGATTGACCCCAGGAATATAACCAACATGCTTATTAGGATTAGCCCGATTTATGGTGTCTTTAAACGCTAAATAAGGCATTCCAGTTTCTACTTGCGATCGCATAATCGTTTTAAACAATTCGCGGGCGTTAATTCGCTTATAAAGAGTGATTTTTTGGCCTAATTCTGCTTCAATCGATTGATAGGCATTTTCAAACTTATCTCCCCACAATTCTGCTAATTCAATACCTAGATTCTTCCGAACTTCATAGGGATCAACGAGTGTCCATTCCTGCTTATTTTCGACCCGACGCATGAATTCATCCGTCAAAATTAACTGAGGAAAAACATCGTAAGCTTTGCGTCTTTGATCCCCGTTTTCTGTTTGCATTTCCAAAAACTCTGGCACGTCTAAATGCCAAATGTCTACCCCAACGGTAACAGCCCCCGCACGTCTTCCACCCTGGTTAACAGCGATCGCCGTATCATTCAATAATTTAATCCAAGGAATCACCCCACCAGAGGCATTAGACTTTCCCATCACCCAACTGCCTGTGGCACGAATACGGCTGACATTTACGCCGACACCGCCTCCATTTTTAGAGATTCTGGCAGTATTGGTGATCTCTGCAAAAATGCTTTCTAAATCGTCATCAATCGATAAAATAAAGCAACTGGTCAAAGACCCTCCTGGAACCCGCAAATTAGCTAGAATTGGGGTGGCTAGGGAGACTTTTCGATTAGCGATCGCTTCATAAAAACGTCGCGCCCAAGGTAACCGATTTTCAGGTGTTTCGACTGTCGCTAATAATAAAGCGCAGGTCAGTAAAGCTTCTTGAGGAAGTTCATCAGGTAAGAGATAGCGACTAGTGAGTAGTACAGCCCCTGCGTAGTCATAATCAGTGTCCCACTCAGAATTAATCCAAGATCCTGCCTCCTCTAATTCTGCCGCAGAATAGGTCAAGAGACGTTGATCATAATGTCCTGCTTCTACCTTAAGCTGAACAGTGGTTTTATAGTTTCCGTACTGATAACCACGACTAACCAGACTATCTTTCCAAAGACTCCAGATATGAAGTCTTCCGGCTACATAACGCCAGTCTGGTTCTTGGGGACTACACATTTCCAAAGCACAGTTAATTAAGTTATCCTGGATCTCCCTAGTGGTAATACCATGGCGTAAACGAGTTGTTAGTCCAGCTTCTAAGGCAATGCTATTTACCTCTTTTTCCCCACAGGCCCAGTCAACCACAGCACGGATTTTGCTGATGTTTAGAGCAGTCCAAGAACCATCCCGTCGGATTACTTTAATTTCACTCGTTCCTAGCTGTGAAGAGTGGCTAGGATGAGAGGTATGTGTATCTCCCAAATGATTTGGATGAGGGGACTTTAAAACTGTGGGCTGCATCATTTTAGACTAAGGGAAAAACTAATAACTTTGTACTTGATTGTCGTTAACTTGAGAAGGACACTTTTTGGTTATACCATAGATATGGTGTTATGTCTTGCAATCTGTTGGAATTATTACTCTATATGTGGATTTTTAGGATAACTCGTTTTTTCAAATATCGCTGTCATTTGGACTACATTGGTACTAAATATTAGTTAAGCTGTTGATTATTTAAGTTGTTACTTGAGACTTCATGGAAGCGGGACGCTTTGGAGTAGGGAGATGGGAGAAAGAGTTTGAGGGTTTGTCCCAAAACCTAAAATACTCAGTTTAAATGCACAACAGCTTAGTAAATTCCCATAACCAAAGGGTTTGAAGACTACGGATAGATGATTGACAGATTTGAAGAGGCAGGACTCTATCGTGCAATAATGGAATTAAAAAAAGAATAAAAACAAATTATCTTCCAACTTTTATCAAAGATATTCAAGCATTAAGACGATAATCTTGACTCGTATTCTTCATTGTCGAGAATTCTATCTCTATTGAACGTGAGTTCGACAAAAATAATTTATAAACCACTCGACCTTTTTCAGCGGTGAGACCTATTCCAAGGTTTCCTTGGAATCAGCACGCTCACCAAGAAGAAGTCTCAACTGGAGTTTAGACTAAAACTCCACACCCCCTCGCGTCAAACTGTACAGTCTCGTCTAATTACCAATAAAAAAGCTGAGTCAACCAAAATAAGAGATAATCAGAAAAATTTACTGAATTATTAACCCTTTTGAAAGAATC
>JBCDDV010000539.1:0-3233 GCA_039180145.1 Cyanobacteria bacterium P01_G01_bin.49
CTCTTAAATAAGGTAAGGGAGAACTCCAGACATCTTCGACATTCTCTGTATGACCCCCAGACGAAGAATGAAAGGCGGAAAGGATAACTTGGCCTTGATAAGTTAATACCCTGCCAAGGGTTGATTTTACAGCGTCGTGAGTGCTGACAAACTCTGCTTCTAACCCCTTATAGACTTGAGTTTTGGTGGTGGTATCAAGATCATAATAACGGTTACTTGCTTTTGAACTTTGATAGAGAGCATAAGTCCGAGCAACGACAGCTTGAGCTTTTAATGCTTCTTGGGGCCAAGTCGGATAAGCTTCTGATCCAACGACACTATAAAGGTATTCTTCAAGATCGACTAAATTAAGGGCTGTCACCCCACTACCTTGACGGATGAGACGAACTTTGCCTCGATACCAGCGATCGCCGATCCAAACAACCCCATCGCTACTCGGCTCAACGACCAAATAACTAGAGTTCCATTGGTTGAGGTTCACACCACTGCCACGGGGTTTGACTGTAAAACCATCAAGTTGAGCCAATTCTCCTATTTTTTGTCCCCCAGCATCCCGTACAATAGCGGGGGTGGAACTGCCTACCTGAACTGCACTGACTCCTTTTTTAATGGCAATGCGTAATTCTGTTGCTGCCTGTCCAGGAAGGCTGAAAATTAGCCAAATCAATGCAATTAATCCACTATATTGCCCAACTTTTAGCCACAAAAATTGAGCTAATCTTGGGTAAGTCTTTCTCTTCTGTTGTGTTGTCATGAAACTACTTTCCTCACACACATCCATCAAATACGAAAATCTTATCGTATATTTGGATATATTGGTGGCATCGTGAAACTAAAATACGCAAGACCAAAATCTATCGTAAATTTGACTATTTATTTCTCTCTTGAAATCTACTCAATCTCGTCAACTCGCATTAGAAATTTTTCGAGACATTGATCGACGCAACGCTTATACGGATATTGCCCTTGATCGCGCCTTCAAAAAAACCGATCTCAGTCTCAGCGATCGCGCTTTATGTACAGAACTCGTTTATGGCATTGTGCGTCGTCAACGAACCCTAGACGCTTTGATCGATCAACTCGGCAAAAAATCATCCCAACAACAACCCCCAGACTTACGCCGCATTTTGCATCTGGGATTATATCAACTACGTTACCTCAACAATATACCCCCATCAGCAGCAGTCAATACTTGTGTAGAATTAGCCAAAGAAAATCAGTTAAAAGCTCTTGCAGGGGTTGTTAATGGCATCTTACGGCAATATATTCGATTAAGTCACAATGACCCTTTGATCTTACCGAATAATCCAGTACAAAAATTGGGGATGCTTTATAGTTTTCCTGACTGGATAATCGAAACTTGGTTTCAACAATGGGGAGAAGAAATCACCGAAAAACTCTGTCATTGGTTTAATCAAAGCCCTACTGTCGATATTAGAATTAATCCGTTACAAACGACCTTAGAAGCGGTAGAAACTAAACTACATCAAGCCAATATTAATGTTACTCGTTTCGCTAATTTCCCCCAATCTCTAAGGTTACGGGGAAAAATAGGGGCAATACAAACTTTGCCAGGGTTTCAGTCAGGAGAGTGGACAGTTCAAGATAGTAGCGCGCAACTAGTGAGTTATTTACTTAATCCCCAACCGGGAGAAATCATTATTGATGGTTGTGCTGCACCAGGGGGAAAAACGACTCATATTGCCGAATTAATGGGAGATCGAGGGACTATTTTTGCTTGCGATCGCACAGCTTCTCGTCTTAAAAAAGTTCAACAAAATATCCAACGGTTGCAGTTAGAATCTATTAAAATTATTGAAGGAGATAGTCGCCAATTAACACAATTTACTAAAATAGCAGACCGCGTATTAATAGATGCACCCTGTTCAGGGTTAGGAACCCTTCATCGACATCCTGATATTCGTTGGCAACAAACCCCTCAAAAAATTCAACAATTAGTCAAATTACAACAAGAATTATTAGCACAAGCAGCGACTTGGGTAAAAAATCAAGGCGTTTTAGTTTATGCAACTTGTACCCTCAATTTTCTCGAAAATGAACAAATAATTGAAGAATTTCTCGCTAATCATTCTGGTTGGCAAATTCAACCGCCACCCCACAATTCATTATTTACCCCTTTTATAACATCATCAGGATGGTTGCAAGTCTTACCCCATCAGCATCACACGGATGGATTTTTTATAGTGAAGTTAAAGAAAGGTTGACATAATCCCCAAATAGTTTAAACATCCTTCATGATGAAGATAAAGAAACAATATCTTGGATGCAAACAATGAATACTCAAAACAGAAATCAACAACTTCTCAAAATTCTTGTCGGTGCGGCTTGGATTGATGGCGTAATTCAAGTAGAAGAAAGGGACTATTTGCGACGAATGGCAGAAAGTCATGGAGTAGCAGAAGATATTGAACTTAAAAATCTTTTATCTGAATTAAAACCAGTAACCCCCTCTCAATGTTATCAATGGTTAGAAGCATATTTAGGAGATAATCCTACCGTTGATGACTATCAAGAATTGCTAGAAGCTTTGAGTGCTTTAGTGTACAGTGATGGAGATGTGCAGATGCAAGAAGCGCAACTTTTGACAAAATTACAATTGTTAGATCCGACTCAAGATTCTCCTAAATCTGCTTTAGATAAACTTTTAAAAAGCATTCAAAAACTATATCGAAAAGCCGTTAGTCAAAAAGTTTAAGGTATTTAAATTAGTGGGAAACTAACCTAAATAATTAAGACTAAATTGCGGAGACTATAAAACTTTCCGTCCTCAATTCTATGCCAAGTATACTATTCAAAAATAACGGCTTTAGAATTCTTTACAAATCGCACTTCCTTGATGAGTCAAGAGATGGTTATGATAGTATTTCTAGGTCGAAATTGACTAGAATTTGTCGTTTAAATAATTTAGTTGCACCTAAATTTTAGGATAAGGGGGTTAAGCATTTGCCAGTTTAATTAATAATGAAAGCTTTAGATAACAACTCAAGTAATATACGATTAGCTGTTTTAATTGATGCTGAAAATGTCAGCGCTAGCGTCATTGAACCCTTAATGCAAGAAATTGCGAAATATGGAACAGCTAATGTTAAAAGAATTTATGGAGACTGGACTAATAATCAGTTAAATAGTTGGAAAAGTAAGCTCAACAAATTAGCAATTCAGCCCATGCAACAATTTCGATATACAGCAGGCAAAAATGCCACAGATAGTGC
>JBCDDV010000540.1:0-3231 GCA_039180145.1 Cyanobacteria bacterium P01_G01_bin.49
CCCGTTTTTGGGTAGCTCAAACCCTAATAGCCTCGTTACAGTTGGGCGTACCAAATAGACTAGAGTTTAATTGAGACAGCGATCGCTATTTATCCGTGCTGCTCGACCACTTTACATTGGTGGTAAATCCATCTTTTCTCTTAAAATGGCTCGTTGTTCGCGATGACTGAGAGATGACAATTTTGGCTCTGGTTCAGCGAGACGATGCCGAAGTTTAACCCCAGCCGTTATGGGATTTGATTTCATCTCGCTCTCTTCAGTGGGAAAAAGATTCCCCGATAATCGATCGAGATTAGCAGCAACTCGCTTCATTACTCGAAGTACCCATTCGCGATCGATACTTGTATAAGCCGTTCTTGGGTCAATTGAAGCACGAAGATTGACTACCACTTTTTCTCCACGAGCTAATTTCTCCAACCATTCGACACACCAACGTAGAACTTCCCCTTCATCTGCTAGCTCTTGTTGTAACTCAGATAGCGAGGATTGCTGACTATTTGATTCCAATTCCATTTCGCTCAAAGATACTGATAGATCGTTCAGCCATTCAGGAATTTGATGCACTTCGTCAGAGTGTAAGAGTTGATGGACACGGCTTGAACTTAAATCAGTGACTTTAGCTATTGTTCTGATTGATAAACCTTCAGCATGAGCTTTCGCGATCGCCCAGATACGTTCTCGCTCAGCATCTTTAACTCTTGTAGTTGCTAGGCGTAAACGTTTAGAAGCGCGTTTATCTTTTAATTCTTTCTCTTTACTTCGGTCTGATGATTCCATACAAGGGATAAAGCTAGAGCAGTCAAAACCAAGTTTATCAGCTATTTCGAGGCTTTGTTCACAAAACTGGACGGCTTAGCGTTGTTAATTGTTCGCTTGGTTAGAGTCGAGGGAAGTTATTACACTTCGCCCCTCTCTGTGAAATCTGGACGTGCGCGTTTCCGAGCATCCAGCTTCCGAAAATCTTAGCTATTGCTTTTGCTCATGTGAATATAGTCATGACAGCTTTCATGTATTGCTAGAAGATTCCTCTTGTCCCAGTTTCCATGATTTCCATCACAGTGATGTAGATGTATTCTTTCACCTGGGATGAATTTTAATTTACATCTTCCACATGAATGGTTTTGTTTCTTCAAAGCTATAGCTGTTGCTCCATTGTATAGTTTGCTATTTCTTTGACTCCAGTAAATCACATCGCCATCATAGGGAGATTTTTTACCTTTGACGGGAATGAATTTGCTTTCTTTATATCCAACTTTGGGAAAAGCTCTTCTAACCAGTGCTTCTGCACTATACTTAGTCTGCTTTTTCTCTTTGTTAAATACCTTGAACGTTCGGTTATTTAAAAACCACAAGGAGTCTCTAGAGCTACTCATATCGCAGTAACGATGGTAGTTACGCCATCCTCGTACAATGGGAGCGAGCTTGTCAGCTTTCTCAGTTGCACCCTAATTTGAACTATTGACGACCTTTTTGACTTTTTGTTGGAATGCTTTAAAATTCTCCTTACTGGGAGTAATTTTAAACTTTCCATTTTTCTGCACTTTGAAATGCCAGCCTAAAAAATCAAATCCGTCTGTCGTGGCTGTCAGCTTGGTTTTCCTTTCACTGATTTTCATTCCCCTTTCTGCTAAGAATGCTTCGATCTTTTCAAGTAGTTTGTCAGCATCTTCGTTAGGTTTCAGAATAAACAGCATATCATCAGCATATCTGACGCTTTTGCCTAAATCCTCTATTCCGTTTAAGGCTATGTTGGCTAAAAGTGGTGAACACACTCCGCCCTGGGGTGTTCCTTGTTCGGGGAATTGAGGATTTATTCCTGCTTTGAGACAGAGCCATATTCCTTGTTTGATAAACTGAGGAGCTATAACTCTTTCTATGATTGCTTTGTGGCTTATTCTATCGAAACATTTTTCGATATCGAGTTCCAAAACTCTTTTATCTTTTCCATTGCAGTTACTTCTGAGATTACAAAACAAAAACTTCTGGGCATCGTGTGCCGAGCGTCCAGTTCTAAATCCGTAGCTTCTGGCGTGGAATTGTGCTTCATGGGCTGGTTCTAGAGCATATTTGACAAGACATTGCACAGCGCGTACGCGCAGACCGCCCTGGCGGGCTGGAGAGCAAAGCTCTCCGTCTCTATCTGCGATGGTGGGAACTTTTAACATCCGCATTGTTCCATCTTTTTTAGGGATAGGAATTTCTCTCAGCTTTTTGTGTTTCCACTTACTAGCTGATGCTTTGAGCATAGTTTCTAGCTCAAATCTTTCCTCAAATGTCAGTTTTGCCCTGCCATCAACCCCAGCAGTCTTTTGACCTTGATTTAGCTGTGTTACTTGTCTGATAGCTAGCATTCTTGCCGAAAGCGACTTCAGAATAAGCTTTTGGATGTTTCTAGCTTTCGCCATGTCTCCAGTTCTAACTGCTTTCCAAACACGGTGTTGTAGGCGGAATAGTACCTTCTGAAATTGCTTCCAATCGGCTCTTTCCCATAGTTCGCTATAGTTTTCTATGCGTCTAACCATACTCTACTCAACAATGTTTGTTCTGATTTCCTTTTGGCAATTACGCCTCATCCTACCCGTAGCCAGGGTTTCTGATGCTCGTCCATCCTACTGAGGTTCCGACCCCTCAGACCTGGTGCTACGTTTTTATTCGTTCCGATATTTAGATTTATTTGACAGTTTAGGGCGGTTCACTTTGCCTATTACCAACTCGGAGAATACGGCTATAGCGTAGAAATGCCGTGAGTTTAGGTAATGAAATCCACATTGGTTATTCAGATTGTGGTTTGCGTTTAAGACACTTTTTAAGAACCTGTTTTACCCATGCTGTCTCCCCGTTAACGCCAGTGTGCCTAATCTGTTTTAGCTCTGATTGCGTCCTGTTCCCAGCTTCACTCTGTAAGATTCCGAGCTTACTCAGTGTGGGCAGATTGGGAGTCGCTTTTCTCCTCAAGGGAAGGGTTTTCACCTTCATCCAAATGTCAGTTCAGGGTAAAAGATAGTTTTCTCTCTACCATCCCCTGGATGTCTATACTCTCCTATTTTCTAGAAGTTCCTGACATCAACGAATCGCACCTACGTAAACGCCGAGATCCACACCTATTAGGGAGCTTATTCCAAAGAGTATTTGCCAATAAAAGCCAAAAGCACTATGGAGTAAGGGTTTCGGGGATTTAATTTATCGAATTATACGTCCAGCGTTGTTTTTTGTCCGTTTGCTGTCGCAACG
>JBCDDV010000541.1:0-3227 GCA_039180145.1 Cyanobacteria bacterium P01_G01_bin.49
CCAGGAGAAGTCGGTACTTCTTTTGCTAACTTCTCTCGGTCTGAGTTAAATAATGCTTTTGCTCAAGGGTCTGTCGGATCTCCTGGAACACCAACCCCAGAATTCAACGGTAGTGGCAGAAACTCCCTTGATGGTTTAGAAGTTAACCCCTTCGACATTGGTGGTAAAGTCACTAACAGTTATGGTGGTGCATTAAGCTGGCGTATTGCTGAATGGCTGAACTTCAGTGCTTTTGGTTCTTTCACCACCGTCCGCTTCCTTGGTCGTGGTATTGGTGCTGAAATTTGGACAGGTGGTGGTGGTTTTGCCTTCCCTGACCTCTTCAAGGAAGGAAACCTTTTAGGTATCTTCGCTGGGGTTCAGCCCTATCATGGTGGTCGTAACTTACCTACCACGGCAGGATTTTTTGAACTGCCCAGTCGTAACCCTGTAACGGCTGAAATCTTCTACCGTTATCAAGTTACCGATAATATTGCTATCACCCCTGGTGTTATTTACATCTCCAACCCTGATCAGTTTGTGAATATTCAGGGTGCAGACGATGAAGTAATTGGAACCCTTCGGGGAACCTTCTCATTCTAGAAACTTGATTGTCCTAGTCTGACTCGATCTAAGCTCAAGTATCAAGAAAACCCTGTCATTTGGCAGGGTTTTTTATATAAAGAAAGCATAAAAAATACTGTTAACTAAGTGATGAGAGATTAAAACCAAAGAACAAGTAATTAACAACACCAATCGGAAAAAGTATGAAAATTGCCCACAACATTACAGAATTAATTGGTCGCACTCCCCTCGTACAATTAAATCGAATTCCTCAAGCAGAAGGCTGTGTCGCACAAATTATCGTGAAATTAGAGGGAATGAACCCGGCTGCTTCAGTCAAAGATCGTATTGGGGTCAATATGATCCATGCAGCAGAACGAGAAGGATTGATTATTCCTGGCAAAACCTTATTAGTTGAACCCACATCAGGCAATACAGGAATTGCCTTAGCGATGGTAGCTGCTGCCAAAGGTTACAAATTAATCTTAACCATGCCCGAAACCATGAGCAAAGAACGTCGGGCTATGCTAAAAGCTTATGGAGCGCAATTGGAATTAACCCCTGGCAGTGAAGGGATGAGTGGTTGTATTAGCCGGGCCCAAGAATTAGTAGAAACTCTGCCCAATGCTTATATGTTGCAACAATTTAATAATCCTGCTAACCCCGAAATTCATCGCTTAACCACTGCCACAGAAATTTGGGAAGATACTAATGGGCGGATAGATATTTTGATTGCTGGAGTGGGAACCGGGGGAACCATTACTGGAGTTGCCGAGGCAATTAAACAACGGAAATCCAATTTTCAGGCGATCGCCGTTGAACCAGCCAATAGTCCCATTTTATCTGGAGGCAAACCAGGGGGACACAAAATTCAAGGAATAGGAGCAGGTTTTGTGCCTGAAGTCCTCAAAGTTGAATTAATTGATGAAGTGGTAACAGTCACTGATGATGAAGCTATCAGTTATGGACGACGACTAGCCAGGGAAGAAGGGTTACTCTCAGGCATTTCTACTGGGGCAGCTTTGTGTGCAGCAATTAAAGTTGGTAAACGCCCCGAAAATATCGGTAAACTAATTGTAATGATCCAACCAAGTTTCGGCGAACGTTATTTAAGTACACCTCTTTTCCAAGACTTAGAACCGCCCCAGTTAGCGATGATGAATTAAGGGAAGGATTAGTCAATGTCCTCTTGTTGTCTAGACTGTCATGACATCTTTTACTCATTACCATATTCTTGAAGTCACCCAAAATGCCAGCCAAGCAGAAATTAAACAAGCTTATCGACGATTAGCTAAGCGATTTCATCCTGATAGTAAAAGTGAAATTGCTAACCACGATCAGATTGTTCGCATTAATGCTGCTTATGAGGTGTTGGGTGATCCTCAGCGACGACGAACTTATGACCAGCAATTAGTTCCTAACTACCCCTCGGTAAAACGACAACAGAGGACAGCTTATGCTCAATATCATTATCAACGTCGTCGCAATGCTGACGCGTCTTCAGCAGGGTTAACCGATGAGTGGTTAAAAAATGTTTATCTACCGATTGAGGGATTAATTTCCCAAATTATTTATCGTTTAGATGAGCAAGTTGATGAGTTGGCTGCTGATCCCTTTGATGACGAATTGATGGAAATTTTTCAAAATTATTTGGGTCATTGTCGAGATCATTTACGGCAAGCAAAATATATTTTTTCGACTCAACCAAATCCAGCTAAATTAGCTAAAGTTGCAGCCGCTCTTTACTATTGTTTGAGTCAACTTGAGGATGGCATTGATGAATTAGATTGGTTTTCTGGTAATTATGATGATTCCCATTTACATATGGGTCAAGAACTCTTTCGCATTGTCCACCAGTTATTGACTGAGGCTAAGGAAATAGTTGAATACGAAAGGTCTTAACGTTAGATGATCGATCAATTATTAAACTTCTGTGCCTCCCTCAAAGTTTTGCCGTTTTTACCCATTCTTGAAGGGTTTTAACAACGTCTTGAATCGGAATTTCTTGAGAATGTTTGTTGCACCTTGCCACTACTTCAACTTTACCAGATTTTAGCGATCGCCCCGTCACAATACGGTAGGGGATGCCAATTAAATCAGCATCTTTAAACTTAACGCCTGCACGTTCATCCCGGTCATCTAAGAGGGCTTCTATGCCAATTTTGTTTAACTCATTGTAGAGATTTTCTGCGACTTTAATTTGCTCTTGATCCCTAAGATTAGGGATAATGATAACAACATGATAAGGGGCGATCGCAACGGGCCAAATAATGCCATCTTTATCATAGGATTGTTCTACCGCAGCTTGGGCCAAACGAGACACACCAATACCATAACATCCCATGACAATTGGTTTTTCTTCCCCATCTTCATTGGTATAAGTTGCTCCCATTGCTTGAGAATATTTAGTGCCTAATTGGAAAATATGTCCTACTTCAATTCCTCTAGCACTTGCCAATATTTGAGTGGGATCGTGAACCGCGCGATCGCCTTTGACCGCTTTTCTAATATCTAAAACTAATTGGGGTAATTTAAAGGCTTGATTCCAATTGGCACCGACAACATGATAGCCTGTTTCATTACTACCTGTAACAAAATTTTTTAAGTCAACAGCCGTTTGATCAACGACTCTTAAAAACTTGGGAATAATGTGTTTTTGAGAACTAATATAGTCATCTTCTAAG